>NZ_JAKJSQ010000032.1:0-45058 GCF_050337105.1 Aliivibrio kagoshimensis | reverse complement strand
GCTTTCGCGTCCGTTTTTTTATGCTCAATACTTTATGGCAAAATAGCCGTGATTTCATCCCAGTGCCAATGATAGAACCACAATGCCAGTCCCGTCACAATTGCAACAGTAGCGATGGCCACTCGCCATATAAACCGACTGCTTCTCGGCACTAGCTCTGCTTCACACTCTTCAAATACCGTTTTAAAACGGGTCTTATCATCCAAGCGATACTCATCTTCATGCACCATTTTATTTCTAATCGTGGCAATAAAGCGTAATTTCTTAATCACATCATGTGGCAGGCGCTCTTCGCAACTGCTTATCAATTCATGCAGACCTTTTCCATCTGCATGGTAATGCTCTTTCAGTAAAGTCTCTAGTCTACGACTTCGAACAATCACAAACTCAATATCTGACATGTCTTCCTACCAAAAATATCTCAGTCATTCATTAACTGTACATTAAAAATAGACTCTATTTGAAGCTTATCGTCAAATTTTAACCTTAAGCTTTCATAAACATAACCTTTTCTATAAAATTATTACCTAACCACCATCAATGAAAGAACCTCATGCCTATTATTTATATTCTCTCTCTACTCGGTTTGATCTTACTCGCCGCATTTTTTTACCATAGATTTTATCGAAAACATATGCGTGGTGAAAATGCTCCAGAGCTCAGTACTCTTGTTACCATTTTAGAGACTCAAATTGTTGAGTTACCAGAGACAAAAACAGGAGAGGAGAGCCAACAGTATTGGATTTATGTGCAGAAAGGCGAGCGAGGGCCAAAACGCGAATTTGAGGTGGGTATCCACTACTATCATGCGCTTAAAGCAGGTGACCGCGGTATATTAACGTATCAAGGTACACAATTTTTGCATTTTGCATTACAACGAGATGAGTAGCAGATCATTATGATCTGCTCCATATCACTGACGGTTTACGCCTGTTGACGAGTGGCCGCAATCACAATTTCGCGCACACACACATGCTGAGGTTGATTGTAAGCATAACTGATCGCATTCGCGATATCTTCTGGCGCAATAGCCCCCCCCATGCTCTCTTTCCAATCTCCGTAACCATCAACAATATCTTGATTGGTGGTATGACCTAACAGCTCAGTCTCAACCGCACCTGGTGCAATAGTGATCAAGCGAACACTCTCATCAGATACCTCTTCTCGAATGTTTTCTGTGATGGCATGAACCGCAAACTTGGTACCACAATAAGCGGCATGACTCGGAAACGTTTTGCGACCTGCAATCGAACTAATGTTAATCACGGTTCCTGTATTGCGCGCTTTCATGCTAGCCAGAACTAAATGAATGCCGTTCAACAACCCCATAATATTGACATCAAACATGGTCTTCCACTCAGCAGGGTCTTGCTCGTGAGCCATACCCAAAAGCATCATGCCTGCATTATTGATTAATCCTCCTACAGGCCCAAATTTAACCTCAGCTTCAGTGATTGCATCACGAAATGATTCCACATCAGTGACATCCACTTTCCGTGACATCGAATTAGGCAGATCCATCGCTTCAAGACGATCCACTCTGCGAGCTAATAAAAGAAGCGGATGACCTTCCGCTGACAACTTACGCGCTGTTGCTTCACCAATACCAGAACTTGCGCCTGTTATTACCACTAATGCTTTTGACATAATCTTCACCTATTAAATTACATACTCAAAATGAGAGCTTCTGAGCCGATAGAAAGAAATATACGCGGCATAAGTGTAGAAGAAAAATATCCATTTCTTCTGTTTACGATAAGTTAAAGTTATGGATAATCATATTATTGCATTAATTATTCAAATAATGAGATTAATATGGATTTACGACTACTGCGCAGCTTCGTTGCCGTTTATGAAGAGAAGAACATCACTCAAGCGGCTGAACGCTGTTTTGTTTCTCAGCCCTCGATTTCAAACGCCATTAAACAACTAGAAGAAGAACTACAAACTCAACTGTTCACAAGGCATAAAAAAGGCGTGAATCTAACCGATGAAGCTCACTACCTTTATCCTCTTGCTATTCGTTTACTCAACGACGTCAATAAACTGCCTAACCTATTTAAAGAGAGAACCACAAGGCTACCTATCACTTTGGCGAGTTTTCCAGATTTGAGCCAAAAGATGTTGGCTACTATTTCAAAAACCTTAGCGAAAGCGATCCCGCAACTGCTCATTGAGTTGGTGGATCACGATGCACCTTCTGATGCAAGAATCACGTTAGATATGTTTAAAAGAGATGATGAAATTTTTCTCCCTATTTGGGAAGAGGAGTATGTGTTGTGCATGTTGCCCGACCACCCACTCGCCTCTCAACAGGTTGTTGAACCACACCAACTTCATCAATATGACTTTATTGAGTGCCCACCATGTGAGGCCCACCAGCAAACGATCGGTTTACTGGCTTGCGATGGCTTAGCGGTAAACTTAGTCGCGAAAGCGGAACATAAAACTCAAGTGATGCACTTAGTACAAGCAGGGCTTGGGATCTCATTTCTGCCTACAGGAGTATTAGAAGCCGCCACGACTTTAGTGACTGTGCCGATGAAAGGACCTCGAATGTTTCGCCGTCTTGGGCTCTGTTATCCCTCCAATAAAACCCTTAACCCTGCTCTACTCGAAGTGGTGAAAGTATTAAGTGTGTTTAGGCAGCGCGATAGAGATAACAGTGGTGATCAATAGAAAGGCAAAAGAGACCCATAAGCAGGCTGCAAGGCCTGCAACTTGAAATACCCAGCCAGAGAGTACAGTGCCGATTAAACGGCCCATCGCATTCGCCATGTAGTAGAAACCGACATCCATAGAGACACCATCTCCTTTGGCGTAACTGACAATCAGATACGAGTGCAGTGAGGAGTTAATCGCAAAAACCGCCCCAAAGAGCAACAGACCAATAACAATCACCCATTGAGGTTGCCAGCCAAGCTGCACTAAATAGGCAATGATCCCAGTCACCATGGTAAGCAAGGCGACCCACATCAGTGCCGCGGCGCCATCGGGGGCATCCTGCTTGGTTTTTCCGGTTATCTTAGGTGCAAAACCCTGAACCAAACCGTACAGAATGATCCAGATGGCTAAAAAACCTCCCACCCAGTAGTGATCCCAGCCAAATACAGACCCTAAGTAGATAGGAAGCGCTACCACAAACCACACATCCCTCGCGCCAAACAGGAACATTCTCGCCGCCGACAGAATATTAATACTGCGACTTTTTGAGAACATTTGACTAAACTTGGGTTTGGTTTTAGCTTTGCCGATATCCCCAGAAAGCCACATCAGACTGATACAGAAAACCACGCATAACACAGAGGCCATCAATATCATGGAATGTTGAAATCCGACCAGAGTCAGCAGCAACCCACCCAAGAAGAAACCGGCACCTTTCAGCGCATTTTTAGATCCAGTCAGCAACGCGATCCACTTAAACAGTGCACCTTGCTCATTATCTGGAACTAAGGTCTTTATCGCACTCTTAGCACTCATTTTGTTCAGATCTTTGGCAATACCAGATAAAGCCTGCGCCGCCATCACCCAGGGAATGGTGAGCCAGCCACTGGGCATCGCCAACATCAGCAGCGCAAAGATCTGTAAGCCTAACCCAATGTTCATAGTGCGATTCAGACCAAGCCTAGCCCCTAACAAGCCGCCGATAAGATTGGTCACTACTCCAAACAGCTCATAAAATAGAAACAGCGAAGCGATAGCCAGTGGTCCGTAACCCAGTTGATGAAAATAGAGCACCACTAACATTCGCAAAGCGCCATCAGTTAGGGTGAAATTCCAATAGTTGAAGGTCACTAACATATATTGTCGAACGCTAAAACTGAGGTTATTAAACGATGAGAGCAGTGCCATAATCCATTAATCCATTAATCCGTTAAGCTTTTTAGGTAACGCTGATGACTTTGTAGAGTAAACGCATTCGGTCTGAACTGTTGCACCTCGCTCATGATGGACTCAGCGCTCCAATTGAGTTCAGACAATAAGTGTGCGGCAAGTAGACCCGTTCGGCCTGACCCTCCCTTACAGTGCAATGCGACGTTACCACCAGCGTTCAGAATTTGATGCACTTCGGCACTCGTTTGTGGCCAACTATCCATAAATGCTTGCTGCGGAGTTTTATCATCCTCTATCGGTTGATGGAACCATTCAATGCCCAACTTTTCACACTCAATGCCGATATCCGACACTTGGTTATTCTCAAGTTCACGTTGAGTCATCGCAGTAACAATGCCTTTGACCCCTGCACGTTGTAGCTGAACGAGAGACTCGGTCAGTGGTACCTCTTTTGTCCCAGGGCAAGGAGTGAGCACTAAGTTCGACTTCCCATTCCGTACTGGCAGTAACCACATAGGGTGTGTTGCACTATTATTATCACTCATCGTCACTCTCCTAAGCTAAACCAACACGACGAACCAATTCGGCAGTTCGAGCCGCATACCCCATTTCGTTATCGTACCAGGCATAAATTTTCACCATCTTATTACCGACTACCATAGTTGATAATGCGTCCACTACCGTTGAACGCTGGTCGCCACGGTAATCGATTGATACTAATGGTCGCTCTTCATAACCTAAAATACCGGCAAGCTCACCTTCCGACGCGTCTTTGAGTACTTGGTTAATCTCAGCAATGGTTGTGTCTCGCTGTACATTAAAAATAATGTCTGTTAATGAAGCGTTCGCTAGCGGGACCCTCACCGCATGACCATCAATTTTATTTTTAAGCTCAGGAAATATTTCAACAATCGCAGTGGCTGATCCCGTTGTGGTCGGAATCAAGCTCATTCCACACGCTCTGGCACGACGCAGATCTTTATGTGGTGCATCTAAAATAGTTTGTGTATTAGTGAGATCATGAATCGTAGTGAAGGCGACTTGCTCAATTCCAATTTTTTCTTGGATCACTTTTACAATTGGCGCCAAACAGTTGGTAGTACAAGATGCTGCTGTCACTATCTGGTGTGTTTCAGGGTCAAAAATATCATCATTGACTCCAACTACAATGTTAGCAACACCCGGCTCTTTCACCGGAGCTGATACAACTACTCTTTTAACTCCCTGATCCAAATAGTGTTGTAGCATCGCTTTTTTCTTATGCACTCCTGTCGCTTCCAGCACTACATCGCAACCAGACCAATCGATAGCAGTAAGATCAGACTGCTGACTGCACTGAATAACCTGATTGTCGATAACAATGGTATCGCCTTGCGCAGAGATATTACGCGGCCAGCGCCCTTGAACAGAGTCGAACTCTAAAAGGTGCGCTAAGGTTTTCGCATCCCCAGCCACATCATTAATATGAACAAATTCAACCTCAGGCCAATCAAATGATGCTCTTAGTGCTAAGCGCCCAATTCGACCAAATCCATTAATACCTACTTTTATCGCCATCATTTATCCCTTTTCTCTATTTTTTAGCGCAAGGACGATTTTCCATACGCTGTAATCTTTGAGTGTCTTGTTGATATTGCGTCGCTAAACAGTTCGATTGCTGCAAACCTGAAATTACCTTTCTTAACCAGCCAGGCAGGTCATCAGACACGCGGTAATATACCCACTGGCCTACTCGCTCATCAGTCAGCACCCCCGTTGATCTTAACTGTGCTAAATGACGTGAGACTTTAGGCTGACTCTCATCCAGTGCTGCTGTGAGTTCACACACACACAACGTGCCTTCACGTAGAATCAATAGCAAACAACGTAATCGAGTCTCATCGGACAGCACTTTAAAAAACTGATGGGGTAACATATTACCACCTTATTCTCATATTCGAATATCCATATATACTAGCTATAAAAAAAGCACTCGTCTATAAGTGCTCTCTCATTGTCATATAAATTTCATCTACGAAAGTGTATAGGTACAACTCCAGCTATCTGCCCATGAAAAGCGCTCTTGTACCACACTCTCCTCTATCTCAAGTTGCTGACACAGTTCACGCACTTGCAGCCAATCCCCATGTTCGTAGGCCTCTTGCAAAGAGATAATGTTACCCAACACCCCCTCTCGCTGTAACAGCGCCTGTTTAATCTCCTGATTTACAGGTAAGAGACTGACCAACTCCACAATCGAGTGGTCAAACAGAGAGTCCAATAAGGAGAAAAGTCCAGTCATAAATGCTTGTTCTCGGGTCTCCACTCCACATGTTTGGGCACTGATCAGATCACAAAAACGGGCACGCCTTAAAGAGAGTCGATAGAGCTCTCTGGGTTTTTTATTACTGATCTGAGCCGTTGCGATGACCGATACAAAAATTTTTAACCGCTCTTCTCCCAGATAGATCAATGCTTGCTTAAACGAAGAGATTGGAGACTCAAGCTGAGACAGAGACGTATTCACAAAACGCAATAACTGATAAGAGAGGGGCGCATCTTGAATTATGATCTGTTCAACTGTCGCAAAATCGACCTCTGGTTTACTCACCTGTTGAAACAATTCAAGAATGAGCAGTTGCTCTGCTTTAATTGAACGATTTTTAACTACCTCAGGTTTACTAAAAAAATACCCTTGGAACAGATCAAAACCCGCCTCTCTCGCCATGTGGTACTCATCATAAGTTTCTACTCTTTCCGCTAAGAATTTACATTTAGCACCTAACTCTTTCTGCTGCTTAACGTAATCACACGAATTTAGAATACCTAACTGCATGATATCCAGTTTAATTACATGAATAAAAGGCAAAAAACAGTTCCAATCGGGGTGGGGGTTAAAATCATCAAGAGCGATAATATACCCCTTGCGGTAAAGGTGCTTAATGGCAGAAAAGAGTTCACTGTTTGGAGTGCATGTCTCAAGGACTTCAATAACAATTTGACCCGCGGGTAAAGAGAGAGGGATAAGATTGATTAAGCTGTCGTGAGGGAAGTTAATGAAGCTGCGAACAGACTTAACATTGGGGTTCAGCCCAGCGGAGAGAAAATTCTCAAGAACCAATCGGCTAGTCGCTTCATTTTCATCCATCGATGGAAATGCATTATGTTCACCATTGCGAAACAACAGCTCATGGCCAACAGTGTTCAATTTACGATTTAAGATTGGTTGACGAGCGACATAAGAATACATATTTACCCAATACTAAAAAGCACCGCTATTTATCAAATTTATCGAAAATACACTGTAATATACGAAGAAATTATCAATAGCATTGCGTATTCTAATTCGAGACTATGGTCACAATCATTTTTTGTTCATAATTCCTACCGCCCCTTTAAATGGACCTTGTTTCCAAATATGGTGGTAGCTGTTGCATTAAATTGTATTTTTTTGGCTAAAAGCATCGAATTCACATGTTACTCTATAGAGTAACAAGCTAAATAACAGAGAACCTTATGACTCAATCAGCCTCAATGAAACCACCAGCGTTCACCCAAGAGATTGAGTTTTCTCATGCCATCAATAACCAAATTGCTCAATTTTGGCAACAACGTGAAGAGGGGGCATTCACTGCGGAAGAGGAAATCAAACTACAGTGGGTTAAGTTTACCGATCCAAACCACAGTAAATCCATCACTGTGGTTAACGGACGGATTGAAAGTTTCTGGAAATACCAAGAGCTGTTCTACGATTTTTTCCAACGAGGTTACGACATATACTCTTATGACCATCGTGGACAGGGAGTCTCTGACAGAGTAGCGGACGATCCTCAAATCGGTCACGTAACCCACTTTGAAGACTATATTCTCGATCTACAACGTTTTGTAAATACAGAGCTCCCCAGCGAGCAATACCAGCATAATTTTTTACTCTCTCATTCAATGGGCGGAGCTATTTCCACTCGTTATGTTCAACAGCATACACACCCATTTACCGCTCTGGCCCTTGGCTCCCCCATGTTTGGTATCCACCTCCCTCTACTGCTTCGTCCTTTTGCTTACTCCGTCTCTAAATTAATCGATACGTTATGTCCATTTAATCTATTTGCACTTGGTGAAGGGGGATACAAAAGCAAACCTTTTGCCGGTAACTTACTGACTCAAAGTGAAGTGAGATACTCATGGTTTCGCGATCTCTATCAACACAAACCAGAGTTACAGTTAGGCGGCCCAAGCAGCCGTTGGGTATGGCAAGCGATGCAAGCAGCAAAGCAGTGTATCGAACAGGCAGAGAAAACAGAGATCCCGGTCTTACTGCTGCAAGGAGAAAAAGATGTGATTGTTGATAACAGCGCCCAAGACCGTTTTCACACTAAGATGCAGCAAGCTCATCTACAGTGCATTAAGCATCAAATTCCAGAAGCAAGGCATGAACTATTTGTTGAAAAAGATGCGTTAAGAAATCAATCTCTTGAGAAGGTAGATCAGTTCTACAATCAAACAGCGACTACTATTAAAAGGGGAAGGTAACTTTTACCCTCTTTTGTTTTAAAAAAGTCCTTTAATATAGTCATCTGTTCTGCGTTCCTATATTAACTTTCTTAAAGAGGATTTATGATTAAAATTGTTGCATCTGATCTCGATGGCACTCTATTGATGCCTAATCATCAAATTGCCACCTTCACCAAAGAGACGTTAAACGCTTTACATCATAGTGGAATAAAATTTATTTTTGCGACAGGACGTCACCATGTCGATGTATCAGGCATACGCGAACACGTTGGGATTCCGGCTTATATGATTACCTCAAATGGGGCTCGCGTGCATGATGAAAAAAATAACCTCATCTTCAGTCAAAACTTGGACCCCGATGTTGTCACAGACATTATTAACATGACAAAAAATGACTCCGCGCTCTCTATCCACATCTATGCGGATGATAACTGGTTCATTAATCAAGAAGACGAAGAGTTAAAAGAGTTCCACGCTACGGGGTTTACCTATCAGGTATTTGATACTGAGAACCCTCCGCTCTCAGGGGTTGCAAAAATCTTCTTTACCAATAAAGACCATGACTACCTTACTGAATTAGAGACACGATTTAATAGTGAATTTAGTGGTAAAATAAATGTCTCATTTTCCACACCTTGGTGCTTAGAGGTGATGGCCAAAGATGTCAATAAAGGTGAGGCACTAAAAGCCGTTGCCAAGATTTTAGGCCATGGTTTAGAAAACTGTATCGCCTTCGGTGATGGCATGAACGACGCCGAAATGTTAGCGATGGCTGGCAAAGGGCTCGTGATGGCAACTTCTCATGAGAAAGTGAAAGCGGCGTTGCCGAATAATGAGGTGATTGGCGCCAATGCTGATGAGGCGGTTGCGCACTACCTCAATGAGTTATTACTAAAAACATAATCGAACCAAATAAGGGAATTGAGTGACACTTATTACATTATCACCTCTTAAAATGATAGCTTCACTGCTCTGCTTGGCTTCACTATTGGCTTGCAGCATCCCCCCAAGCAAAACCAATGAGCCTCAAGAAGTGCTAGATGTAACATTAGAAGAGGGTAAGAGTGTCACTCCTCAAACCTTCATGTTAAGTGGCATGGTGAATCTGCAATCCGATATTCAAACTATTCAACCCTGCTCCAGTTCAGTTCAATATTGGTTAGAAATATCCTCTAACCAGTGGAACACGTTGGCTCCCTTAACCAAAAGATCCTCTCTACCTCTGTATGCTGAAGTGATTGGCTACTTTAAAGCACCACCGAAAGGGGGCTTTTCCGCCGACTTCCCTGCTCGATTTATTGTGACGCATATTAACCAGGTAGCCACTGAGAATAATCAAGCTTGCTCCTCTCTTACCTCACCCACTAAAGCATTTGGTAGCGAACCATTTTGGGCAATTAAAATTCAAAGCCAACAACTCACTTATGGTCAACCCGCCAAAAAAACAGAAGTCGAGTCCATCTCAACACAGCAGATCAAACATCATAGCCGAGCTTACCAAAGTGACTCTTTCTCCCTCACAATGCAAAGAGAGTACTGTTCAGATACCATGAGTGATGCGATATACGGATGGAGTAGCCAACTGACAGCCCTAGATACAACTCAATCAGGTTGTGGTGCAATCTCAAATCATGATACCACTCAGGTCTGGGCTGGTGAGTATCAAGCCGTAACTCCTCATGGCTTAGCCATCACCTTAACCCTCAACAGTGATCACTCTGCCACTACGCTCTATCATTCCGAGCAAGAGAATTCCAATACCGAAGAGAGTGGCGTATGGCAACAGGTGAACTCAAACCAAATTCATGTATTGATGAGCCGGCATCAGCGTTTGTATATGATTTCCGAGAGAATATTCACTCGAAAAGAGCAGTCGATTTCCGCGGAGAATGAAAAAGTGAATGGACAGGTTTATGGGCTCGGTCCTAACGGCATCACACTGTTTAAAAAGAAATAACCATGACAATACAATCAAAACCAACAGACGCTTGCTCGCAGTGTGGCTTTATACACAACTGCATCTGTCACTTACAGCCTGAAATCCACAATACGTTTCAATTGGCGATTCTCAGCCATCCCAAAGAGCTGAATAAAGAGACCAATACTGGTAAGTTACTGGAACATAGTCTCTCTCACTGCCAAGCCTACACTTGGAGTCGGGTAGAACCAGTTGAAGAGCTGATCCAAGCGGCTCAAGATCCTAACATTCGTACCTGGTTGCTGTTCCCGCACCCCGAGGCCACCAGCAGCTTAGAGTTTCAAAAACAAACTGAACAAGAGTGCATTCAACCACAACAGAATCTATTCATCATCATTGACTCTACCTGGCAAGAAGCAAAAAAAATGCTACGTAAAACGCTTTGGTTACAAAACCTGCCCTGTTTATCACTGGATCTCACACACACGTCTGAATATCAATTGCGACGCAATCAACAGACAGGAAGTTTATGTACCTGTGAAGTGGGCATTGAACTGCTAAAACTGATGAAGATGCCAGAGTCAGCCCAGCAACTTCATCACTATTTCACTGCATTTAATACCGTTTTCCAAGCCGATAAGAGTGGGCACACCTACCAAAGAGAAGTGAATAACGGCAGTAAAAAATAATTACGCACTCAATTGATGAAACCCTACAGGCTCACTAAAATAGTAGCCCTGTAGATAATCGATACCAAAATCTTCTGCGATACGACAAACCTCATTATTGTGTACATACTCAGCCACCGTTTTCGCTTCAAAAACATGACACAACTTAATGATCTGTTTCGTTATTTTTCGCTGCCGCTTATCAATATCCAGATACTTTATTAATGAACCATCTAACTTAATCGTGTCCGGCTTTAATTGAATGATCCGATAAATATCTGAATACCCAACCCCAAAATCATCAATCACAATGCTAACGCCCAAGCGTCGATAATGTTCGCACATATCAATAATGCGTTTAAAATCATGAATTTGATCTGTTTCTACAATTTCAAAACTCACTCTTGATAGATCGTTTATATGGCTAAGTACCGTTTCTAATAGTCGTACTGTCTGATCATCGACAAAATCTTGATAGGTCAGATTAATCGAGAAGTGTTCCTGACGATCTTTCATGACATCAAACGTTCGTTGGATCATTTTTCGACTCAATTTATTGTAGAGCAGTGTTCCTTCTACCGACGTCAGAAAGCGCGATGGAGAGTAGACCCCTTCTCTATTAGAGATTCGCATTAAACTTTCATAACCATGCAGCCGATGGCTGCATGCATGTACTATGGGTTGAAAGTAGGGTTCGACATGATTATCTAAAATCGCATGTCGAGCGATGCTCATCCAATGTAATTTATCTTGTCGACTTTTTTCTTCAACCAATAGCTCTTGAGCGTTGCATATATAGCGCTTACTGTTCACTGCTAATCGTCTGGCCATCACGAGTTTTACAACAATCTGATCACCGCTACACTGTCGGAAGTCTCGTTGGCTGATTAAGCCACCTGAAATATCTAAACAGATCGCCGCCACAATCGAGGCATCATACAGTTGTTCACTCACATTTTCGGCCAACTCCGCTAAGTCAGTACAACGCTTTAATAATTGCTTACTCATCAGGTTCGATGAAAATACAATCGCCCATATCCCTACCCCCATTCGATAACACTCAGCATTAGAGAGTTTTGTTATCGATTCTGACTGTAGAAATTGGCTAAATTTATTGAGTAACTGGTCACCATTATCGTAACCAAATCTCTCATTAATCACACTCAAGTTGGTAATTTTGAATGTCACTATATGCTCATCGTCTAGTAAGTGATGCGCTCTTTGAATGAGATCTGAACGATTTGGGAGATCATGTGTTGCTGTTCCTTTTGTCTCTTCCTTCAACTCCATTGAATAAGTGTGTAATTGCTTCATCGACGAAACAAACCTTCTGGTTTTAATAAATAATTGTGGGGGTAATAGTGACTCGCTAAAGCGCAGTAAGGACTACCAACACGAACGTGTCATGTGATTTGAGAACGGCGCTAATATGAACAGTTTTTGTCTTTTTCGCAAGCTAAAGATAGTATTAAATATGAGATTAAATAAAATTATTTTAATCTTTATATACAATCAGTTAGAAGTGAAATTAGACCGTCACTCTCAAGAAAAGGAGTAAATAAATCAATACCACTCAATATAGCGACTCCTGAATGCCAAGCTTTCTCAATAGTGACGGATAGCCCCAGCCCTCTTTACCTTCGGTAACAGGCTCTCCAGTTAAGTATTCATACAGAGTAGGTGCTAGTGAACCATTAGCTTCGCTGCTCAACGCCATACCCGGTTTATCAATAGGTGTGCCCCAAAAACCAATAAAGGCATCTTTTTCAAAGTAACTCTCACCCGCATGTCTACCCGGTACCTTAGTATTGAAACCTATGCCTGCACGAGGAAAAAGGTTAATCGTGCCTGCACGTTGCTCAGAGTAGAGTTCAGCCAGCTGCACAACAGAGTCTGGGCGAGGGGTAAACCGAGTTAACGCTCTCCACTGTTCAACATTACACCAAGTGGTGACGTCATTTTTATTCGCTCGATCTAAGCACTGTTGACGAAGTTGAATAAAGTCCCTGCTATCAGCCTCCGATGGGGCTGAAAGGTAGGGGTTTGATTCCGTTATTTGCAATAAAGAGGCATGAGCATCTTCCGCTTGGTAGTAATATTTATCCCCCTGTTTTTCTATCCATTCATCCACACGAGATCCCTCACGGATCGCAATCAAACGCACCTGACAGCTCTGTTCTGAGCAGTCCTGCTCTCGAATCACCATATAATCAAGCGTATCTCCAAGATGATGTAAGGTGTGAGCAACTAGATCCACACTTTGACCGTTATCCGCATTAATCGGCGTCCATTGAGTCAGCTCCCTATAGATAGGTTGAGCAGTCCAACCCTTCTCGGAATTAAATAGATCCAACATGAAGTTCCCTCCAGCGGTAGAAGCAACGACTACGTCTATTCCCTTATTCGTTGGGTAGTTAAGGGCATTGGTCATTTTTGGCCCCTCTCCTTCGTCGGATGATATTTTTTTAATCACCAGCGGGTAGCCGAGCTGTTGCTCCATTGGTTCAAAAATCGATTTTTCTGGGTTTAAGGTGTAATACACTGGCGCTAAACCGTGGTCCCCTGCCATCCCCCATAGAGTTCGATCATAAACCCCCGCTTGCTTATAGGTACTCTCCACTTGTCGAATCCAGTAATCAAGGCGATTAAGTTCACCCGTTGGCATAATTATCTCGTCACTGAAGGGACCCACAAAGTGCGCAAAGTGATCCGGCCACGGGTTATAGATTAAGGTGTAATCGGGCATCCCTTGTCCATCAAGGCTGGCATAGTCCGTAATGTCTTGTTCAATCTTCCATTTTCTGCTCAATTTGGTATAAAAATCCCAAAAAGGAAGCGCTTGATAATCGCGAATATTAGCCATTAACTCACTTCGCATCGCGGTCAGTTCGACCTCAACCTTAGCCCTTTCACTCAACTCTCTCACACAGCGCTTTTCACCAAAATCACGCATTGCCTCCCCTGCCCCCAAGTTCACCAAACTGTCATAGCTGGTGTGGGCATTCCAGTCATATTGTGCATTGCAATTCAGTGTTTTCAGATGCACCAGGCGATCGAACATGGTTTTCACCTGATTCGCCTGCATTAATCTATCTAGCTGCAAGGCATCATTACCAAAGAAGTAATAGGCTCTATCTTCTTGCCTATCGACAAAGTGAAAGTTAGGAATACCGGTACCATGATCACCAGAGACTTTTGCCCCCGTTTTGATGATTGGCAGGTTGCGTACACTGATGGTAGGCGTAGAGGAAACGCCGACTCGTGCAATGGAGTCGTAATGCTCTCCATACAATCGCTTAAAAAAAGGTAAGTAGTGAGGGTCTTTATAGGTTTGTTCTGCTAAGGTCTGCAAAAACCTGACGTCTTGAATATGCTCTGGGCGGTTAACAGCTTGAGTGGAGAGTTCATTTTGGCTGTTCAGGTGGTCTTGATAAACCCGTTTAATAAAAGGCGTATCTGGGTGAACTAACCCTTCCAATAAACCTTGTTGCAGGCCATCGACGGTAATTTGCACCGCCAAACGGCGATTCTGCTGAGAATGTAAAAACTCAATCGCGCTGTTAGGGTTACTATCAAACGCTTGCTGAAGCCACTCATCTAAAGCCACTTCGCGCTCATCTTGAAAGACAAATTGTCGGTACGCTTTGAGAACATTCAAGCGGACAAAATCCACCATCGTCACGGTCAACGCTTGTGCCTTATTGTTCTCTTTCTGCTGATTTTCTGGCTTGGCATCTTCAACAATCGCTAATACTGCACTTTTCATATCGCCAGCGTCCATGCCGCCGGCGGTTTGCTTCAACATTGCAACCACAATGGGCTGAATCGTCTTTATCAAAGCCAAATCTTCGGCGTTATTGGTTAAATAGGTATACTCATCTGGCAGGCGGTCCATATCTTGCCATTCACCAATTTGAACCAAGGCATCATAAACCGTCACCATTGATGCCATGAAGTCAGCATCAATTTTTAGCCCCTCTTGGTGGGCTTGGTCTTTTACATGTTCAGTTTGTTCAGCAATGCTCTTGCCCCCAAGCTGAAACAACGAGTGTTCAAATCCCGTTAACGCTTGTTGATCATAAACCGTCTGCAGATAAGCTTTAAACTCATCATCGTCACTGATTCCCGTATAACGGTCGTAAAACTGATAGAGAAAGTGGCCAAGAGGAATCGAATAGGTTGGATCCGCGAGCTGCCCCATCACTCTCGCTTTAGTTTTCGCCTCTAGCGGTAGGGTTAACAAATAGGCTTCAAGTGTCAGCCCACCAATGGTAAATATGGCGGCATCACGCGTTAGCTTAGTCGAATAAGAAAGAGAGTTGGTGATCTGATTTTTCAGCACCTCTGCAGAATTAAACAGACCGCCAACGATAGGCACACTGCCCACATCAGCTTGAGCAATGCTCAATGGAGCTAACGCCACAAAAAGAGCGGATGAGAACCCCTTACCACCAAACCAAGCCATTGAATACTTTCCTTTTTAACCAAAATCCTGTTGTCCATTCTGGCAGGAATCACTCATAGTGCAAGTTGTAGAGTAATAGAACGTTTTATTTATATATCACAAGCTGATTACTCGCATCAAACTTTCTCATTGATAAACAGATAACTAACTAATAACATCTACTTAACGTTTTCATTAAGGGAAATATAATGACAGCATCAGACAGTAACCAAGATCACAAAGAGTCACTGATAAATACTATATGGAATTACTTATTGCTCTTGGCTGGCCCCTTACTATTGCTTGCCTCATTCTCCGCTTATCATTGGTTTTTCTATGATTTGTCTCAATGGCTAATCGTTTCAGTGGGTTTTATCGGGATTTTTCTCTGCCTGATAAACCTACAATGGAAGTTCACCTTGGGATTATTTACGCTGCTAGCCATTGTATTTAGCTATCTACCTAGAGAGGCGATTCCGCAATCACTCTCGTTAGAAAGAGTCGCCTCACCGGTTATTGGGGATTACTACCCCATGGACGTGTTTGATATGCAGATGGTCAAGGCTCCGGATGAATTTCCCTTTGTCATTCACCGCGTGAAATCTTTTGATGAGATGAGTATTACGTTCCATGTCTCCACTAAACGCTTCTCACAAGAGGGAGTAGACCAACTGCTTGACCCAACCCACAAAAAAGTACAGAAAATTTTCTATCTACGAGAAACAAGAACCTTTAGCAAAAAGGATTTATCAACTGAACTGCGTCTACTTAATATTGCGAACGTCACACGATTTGCTCATGAAGCAGAGCGCTCCATCTATTGCTGTATTGATAGGAAGTAACAACATAAAGAGTAGGAAGGTAATGAGCAGCAATTCGTATTTTTTTGATTCCAATTACTGCTTTCTATAATGTTACGTTCAATTTGCCTGACCTGTTATGCATTCACACCCGCAACAAAACCAGAGCTCCAGGCCCATTGGAAGTTATACCCTCCCAACCAACCGCTGACGTCCATCACTTCACCCACAAAATAGAGGCCCGCCACTTTTTTCGCTTCCATGGTTTTTGAAGAGAGCTCGTTGGTATCTACACCGCCCAAAGTAACCTCGGCTGTTCGGTAGCCTTCAGTGCCATTGGGCGTAATCTTCCACTGGTGGAAATAGTCAGCAATGGCTGAGATATCTTTGGGGTTAAGCTGTTTTAATGGTTTATCATCCAGATCTTTACGCTCAATCAACGCTTCAATCAGACGCTTTGGTAACAGCTTTGCAAGGGTGTTTTTCAGGCTCTGATTGGGGTGTTGTTCCCGCTGAAGAGTCAAGATTTCCAGCAGATCCCTGTCTGGTAGTAGATCGACCGTGACTTTCTCACCAGGTGTCCAGTAAGAGGAGATCTGCAGTACCACAGGACCTGACAAACCTCGATGGGTAAACAGCAAGCTCTCTTTGAAGCTGGTACCATTTTCGGTTTCGATAGTGACAGGGATAGCAATGCCAGAAAGCGCTTCAAAGCTCTCTTTATCAGCTTTATGTAGGGTAAAAGGGACCAAACCAGCCGTTGTTGAGATCACATTCAAACCAAACTGCTGCGCGATTTGATATCCAAAGGGAGTGGCACCCAGCTTTGGCATGGACAATCCCCCCGTAGCCACCACCAGTGACTGGCAGTGCACCATGTCATTATCCAGTTGCAAATTGAAGCCTGCACCCTCTTTTTTAATCACTCCGACTTCACAGCGATATCGATGAGAAACAGAGGGTAAATCGCATTCACTCATTAGCATCTCAACGATTTGTTTGGCTGAATTTTCACAAAAAAGTTGACCATGCAGGCGCTCTTCATACGCAATCTCATGCTTAGAAACGAGCGAAATGAAGTCCCATTGAGTATATTGAGAGAGGGCTGATTTAACGAAATGAGGGTTTTGACAGACGAAATTATTGGCTTCAACATCGTAGTTTGTGAAGTTACAGCGACCTCCCCCAGAGATAAGAATCTTACGTCCAGGTTTCTTGCCACTGTCGACAACCAACACCTTACGGCCTCGTTTGCCTGCTTCTGCTGCACACATCAAGCCTGCTGCGCCTGCACCAATAATTACTACATCAAACTCTGTTGTCATTTTTTACTCTACTGACTGTCAATTACCGCTGCATTCTACCTAGCACAGACAGTCGAGCCAAGACAATAGTTATAAGTTAAAAGCCAACACTGCAAATAACATAACAATAGTGAGTAAAATCAATGCACTTGTCAGCACAAATAGTCGCTTCACTTTGGAGCATTTCGTCACAAATATGGGGTCATGATGATGCAGATGTTCGTTGTAACGAAGATAGTGAAACAGACGAACTTGTTTAGATACGTTGCCATGGCTAGTAAAAAAACCTCGGCCATCAACTTGCTGATATAGCAACGGATGAGCTTCTCGCATCACGACAAGCAAGGTACGAAGGGTGCTAATGTATCGGGCAACATTAATGCCCGACACCAGAATTAACGTAAATAGTATTGTGTCACCACTAACCATCACTCTCTCCTTAACATCGCTAGGAGTAAACCGCTTAAGTGATAATCAATGATGATCGTTATATTGCACGTTAAGCAGTTACATCCATAATCGACGTAGAACCAGATGTTGCCATCTCTTTTAAGTCTTTATCGATAAAGAACAGCGCTTTACCATCTTCACCAACAAGCTCAATTTTATCTAAAATGCCTTTGAACAGTTTTTCTTCTTCGTGTTGTTCAGACACATACCATTGTAGAAAATTGAACGTTGAGTAGTCTTGAGTGGTAAACGCAACATGAGCCAGTTTATTGATTTGAGCTGTAATCATCTGCTCATGCTCATAGGTTTTACGAAAAACGTCACCTAAACTGTCAAATTCATGTTCTGGTGCATCAATCGCACCTAAAATTGGCATTGAGCCCGTTTCGCTTACATAGGTGAAAAGACGCTGCATATGTTCAATCTCTTCCGTCGCGTGAGTTCTTAAAAACTCAGCCGCTCCTTCAAAACCTTTGTCTTCACACCAAGCACTCATCTGTAAGTATAGATTAGATGAGAAAAACTCTAGATTAATTTGTTTGTTAAGTTCAATAACCATTTCTTGAGCAAGCATTAAAAAAACTCCCTTACTATCTTTAAGATGCATAAATAACTGTGGGACTATACCACAAAAACGGTTTGAAATTATTGCGATCAAGCTTCCATGATTTCTATTATTGAAGTGCTAATCTTATAGGCAAGAACGTTATTTTACCCCTTCAAGGAGCCATACCATGTGTTATAAGCATATTTTAGTTGCCGTTGATCTATCTGAAGACAGTAAAGTGCTCGTTGAAAGAGCCGTGGCATTAGCAACACCACTACAAGCGAAAGTCTCACTTATCCATATTGATATTAATTATGCTGAGCTATATACCGGCCTTATTGATATCAACTTAGCGGAAACTCAAAATCGCGCCACCGAAGAGGCTCATTCAGCCTTACAAAAAATGGTGGATGACGCTAATTTCCCAATTACCCGTGCGTTAGTCAGCAGCGGCGATCTTGGCGATGAGTTGAGTGAAGCCACTGTGAGTATGGAGGTTGACCTGGTGGTTTGTGGCCACCATCATGATTTTTGGAGTAAATTTTTATCATCTAGCTCGCAATTAATTAACTCAGCACCTGTTGATGTGTTGGTGATCCCAATTAAATAACAGAGCGATACCCTTACTGTTTTTCCGTTTTTAAAGCAGAACAACTGAGGTACACTGCAGACAAATATTTCTTTAAAAAGAACAAAGTATGGCTTATTTATCTGCAGTAACCCTTTTATGGGCTTTTTCATTCAGTTTAATTGGTGTTTATTTAGCTGGCCAAGTTGACGCTTGGTTTTCGGTATTAATGCGTGTTGCTCTTGCTGCAATCGTTTTTTTACCTTTCCTAAAGCTTAAAAATATCAATAAATCACTCGCCCTAAAGCTGATGGCTATTGGGGGAGTTCAGCTCGGTTTAATGTACTGTTTCTATTATCAGTCCTTCTTACTGTTGTCTGTGCCAGAAGTATTGATGTTCACGATCTTTACCCCTATCTACATCACCATTATCTACGATCTTCTTAAAGGTCGATTCACTCCTTGGTATTTAGTGACCGCTATTATTGCAGTAGCCGGCGCTGCGGTAATGAAATACGCCAATGTTAATGAAGATTTCCTGACAGGATTCTTAGTTGTTCAAGGGGCTAACCTCTGCTTCGCCATCGGCCAAGTCAGCTACAAATTCATTATGGAGAAGGAGTCTAAACAACTGCCTCAGCATACTGTTTTCGGTCTGTTTTATATTGGTGCCTTTGTTGTGGCCTCTGCCGCATTTTTACTGTTTGGCAATATGGACAAGTTACCAACCACTAACCTGCAATGGGGCATCCTAACGTACTTAGGTTTGATCGCTTCTGGGTTAGGTTACTTTTTATGGAATAAAGGAGCTTGTTTAGTCAATGCCGGAGCACTGGCGGCAATGAACAATGCACTGGTTCCTGCCGGGTTACTGGTTAATATTCTGATTTGGAACCGAGAGGTGGATATTCCGCGCTTAGTCATTGGCGGCAGCATCATTCTTTTCTCTCTCTGGTTTAATGAAACATGGGTTAAGTCAAAAGTAAAAAGATAGATACAGAGTAAGTAAGCACTAACTCATGGCCGCTTTGACATAGACATCAAAGCGGTTTTTTTTGGTTTCAATCGCCATGCTCGGTTTCTGCTCGGCTAACCATGGAGCGTAATCAGGGCGTTTGACGACCACCCGCTTACTGGCTAATGCTAATGCCGGAGTCAGCAGTGCATCAGCATCAAGATCCGCTCCCACTAAAGATTGAAACACTCTCATCTCCTTTTTGACTAAAGCTGATTTTTTCTTATTTTCAGGATGAGGGTACATAGGATCAAGATACACTACATCCGGAGAGTCAAACTCTGGGTCATTCACCAAACGACTTAATGCATCATGACTTGATGCATGTATTAGCGACATACGCGCGGTCACCCAGTCGCCAATTTCAACGTCTGTTTTGGCTCGCTCTAATCCATCATCCAATAACGCGGCAACCACAGGATGCCTTTCAACCATCTGCACTTTGCAACCTAGCGACGCTAACACAAAAGCATCTCGTCCGAGCCCTGCAGTACCATCTAGCACCGTTGGCGTCGCCCCTTT
Source organism: Aliivibrio kagoshimensis (assembly GCF_050337105.1). NCBI lineage: Bacteria > Pseudomonadati > Pseudomonadota > Gammaproteobacteria > Vibrionales > Vibrionaceae > Aliivibrio > Aliivibrio kagoshimensis. Next base: position 24,497 of record NZ_JAKJSQ010000032.1, on the reverse strand, counting down.
GTTCAGCCCAACCGCTTTGGCTATCGCTTGGCCTTTACCACCGCCAAACTTTCGGCGATGAGCCACTGCGCCACCAGCAAGATCAACAAAGATTGCACCTAGTTTCGGCTCATCTAGCTTCCTCAGCTCTAATCGCTGCGCCGTTAACACTAAGGAAAATTGACTCTCATCACTGTGTGTTAACCCCCATCGTTCAGCAACAGCCGCTAACTCTGTTTGACGTTCACTGGCTTCACAAATAAGGCTTAACTGCATTGAATCTCCGACAAGACGAGAGTGAGGTAGTAATATTGGCCCTATTATAACCATGATTCTCTGGCCATGGGACGTCCATCGATGACAAAAAGCAGTTTTTATCATACTGTAAGGCCTCTGTGACTCTACTCTCAGCCGACCATAAGGATAATTTCTCTTAATGAACAATCAATCTCGTATCGACGATCTGGATCGTGAAATCTTAAAAGCCTTAATGGATAACGCTCGTACCCCATATGCAGAGTTAGCAAAGCGATTTGATGTCAGCCCCGCAACGGTTCATGTTCGAATCGAAAAGATGCGTGCCGCCAACATTATAGAACGTACTGAAGTGATCGTGAATCCAAAGTCCTTGGGTTACGATGTCTGCTGTTTTATCGGTATTAATCTCTATGCCGCTCGAGATTATCATTCGGCCATCGCAAAATTGGATGCCCTTGATGAAGTGGTTGAAGCCTATTACACCACAGGTGCTTATAATATCTTCGTTAAGCTGATGTGCAAATCCATTGAAGAGTTGCAGTTTGTGTTGATTGATAAATTGCAGTCTATTGAAGAGGTGCAATCTACTGAAACCTTGATATCACTTCAGAACCCCATTAGCCGTAACGTTAACCCTTAACCTTAGCGACGAAAAGCGAAAAAGCCAACGATTTCTCGTTGGCTTTGCTCTACTTGGTATCTTATTTGTGGCTCTACTAGCTCACAACACCACGATGACGTAACATCGCATCAATCTGCGGCTCTCGGCCTCTAAAGCGTTTAAATAACGTCATTGGCTCTTCACTGCCGCCCATCTCTAAGATGTTGTTCAAGAAAGATTGACCTGTCTCTTTATTAAAGATGCCCTCCTCCTCAAAACGAGAAAACGCATCGGCAGAAAGTACTTCAGCCCATAAATAGCTGTAATAACCCGCACTATATCCACCCGCAAAGATATGGCTAAACGCATGAGAGAAACGGCTCCACTCAAGGCCAGGTAACACAGCCACTTTCGCTTTCACTTCCGCTAAGGTCTCTAACACTTGTGCGCCGACCTCAGGATCGTAATTTGTGTGTAGCGTGAAATCAAACAGACCAAACTCTAACTGACGCAGAATAAACATCGCAGACTGGAAGTTCTGCGCGGCTAACATCTTATCCAACATCTCTTTGGGTAGTGGCTCGCCTGTTTCATAGTGCCCAGAAATAAAGGCCAGAGCCTCCTCTTCAAAACACCAGTTTTCGAGGAACTGGCTTGGCAGCTCTACCGCATCCCAAGGAACGCCGTTAATGCCAGAGACTGATGCCACATCAATTTGAGTCAACATGTGGTGAATACCGTGACCAAATTCATGGAACAGAGTCACTAATTCATCATGAGTAAATAGAGCAGGTTTGTCGCCTACAGGTTTGTTGAAGTTGCACGTTAGGTAGGCCACTGGGGTTTGTAGTTCACCATCAATCGTAGTGCGTCGTACTCGGCACTCATCCATCCAAGCACCGCCACGTTTGTGTTCACGCGCATAGAGATCAAAATAGAAGCTGCCACGAAGGGTTCCCGTGCCATCAAAAATATCAAAGAAGCGGACAGACTCATGCCAAACGTCGACTCCGCTACGCTCTTTCACACTCATACCAAACAGGCGATTTAATACTTCAAACAAGCCAGAAATGGCACGCTCTTCAGGGAAGTATGGGCGTAGCTCTTCGTCAGAAATTTGATACAGTTTCTGTTTTAGTTTCTCAGAGTAATAAGGGATATCCCAAAGGTTCAGATCGTCAACACCACACTCTTGTTTCGCAAAGGCTTTTAGCTCTGCAACTTCACGTTCACCTTGTGGTTTGGCTTTAACCGCTAAATCATTTAAGAAACCCAATACTTGCTCGGGTGTTTCTGCCATTTTAGTGGCCAATGACTTTTCACTGAATGAACTAAAACCAAGTAAACGAGCGATCTCATGACGCAGTTTTAATGACTCGTTCATGATATCAGTGTTGTCCCACTTACCCGCATTCGGGCCGCGATCAGAAGCTCGAGTAACAAAGGCTTCATACAGCTCTTTGCGTAGCTCTTGATTATCGCAGTAGGTCATCACAGGTAGGTATGATGGTATCTCTAATGTTAGCAAGTACCCTTCTAGCTCTTTATCTTCCGCTGCGGCTTTAGCCCCTGCGATTGCTGACTCTGGCATTCCAGACAAATCGGCTTCGTCAGTAATGTGCTTGGTCCAGCCCATCGTCGCATCGAGTACATTATTGCTGTAAGACGAACCCAACTCAGATTGACGCTTACTGATGTCACCATAACGCTTCTGCTGATCAGCAGGGAGCGCAATACCGGACAGTTCAAAATCACGTAGCGCATCGGTAATGGTTTTCTTTTGAGCTTGGTTTAAAGAGTCAAACTCAGCACTCTGCTTGATCGCTTTATACGCGTCATACAAGCCTTTATGTTGCCCTACCCATGTGCCGTATTCTGATAGCAATGGTAAACACGCTTCATACGCTTCACGTAGCTCTGGACTATTAAGCACACCATTTAAGTGACCAATTGGCGACCAGATACGACTCAACTTGTCATCTGTCTCTGTTAATGGCGCGCAGAGGGTCTCCCAGCTTGCGTCAAGATCACTCGCGAGCACCTCTTCAATTTTTGCACGGCACTCAGCAATAGCCTGTTCTACTGCTGGTTGAATATGTTGTGGTTGTATCTGTGAGAATGGCGGTAAATCGGTAAAGGTCAACAATGGGTTCGACATGATCGGTTCCTTGTATATCGAGAGCGAGAGACTGATTAATCATAGATATAGGCGAAGAAGATGTTTTTCAATCCTCATCTTACATTGATATGCTGCATCCATTCATACAATAAGCCATAATAAGCGAAATATTTTTTAAAAGAGTTCACCCATGCTTAGTTATCGTCACAGCTTCCATGCTGGCAACCACGCCGATGTCGTTAAACATATTGTACAAAGCTTGATTCTTGATGCCTTAAAGCAGAAGGATACTCCCTTTGTTTACCACGACACCCACTCTGGCGTTGGTCGTTACGATCTCACCCATGAATGGTCTGAAAAAACGGGTGAATTTAAGCAAGGCATTGCCAAGTTGTGGCAACAAAATAACCTCCCTGAAGAGATGTTAAGTTACCTCAACGCCGTAAAAGAGCTAAACAGTGATGGAGAGCTGCGCTACTACCCAGGTTCACCCCGTGTTGGCCGCGCTCAACTTCGCGATCAAGACCGCATGGTACTAACTGAACTGCACCCAACAGATTTCCCTCTGCTACTGCAAGAGTTTAGAGGCGATCGCCAAGTTCGTATGTACAAAGAAGACGCTTTCGAAAAATTGAAAGCAAGCATGCCACCTAAAGAGCGCAGAGGCTTAGTGCTGATTGATCCCCCTTATGAGCTAGCCAAAGAGTATCGCGATGTAGTCAACGCAATTAAAGAGAGTCACAAGCGCTGGGAAACAGGTATCTATGCCATTTGGTATCCGGTGGTAAATCGATTTGACAGCAGTGACATGATCAATGGTCTTAAAAAAGCGGGGATTCGCAAAATCTTACAAATAGAGTTGGGTGTCTCTCCTGATACTACTGAACGCGGAATGACGGCATCGGGTATGATAGTGATTAATCCTCCGTGGAAATTGGAGAGCCAAATGCAGGCTATTCTTCCATTTTTGCAGCAGGCGATTGCACCAAAAAGCGGACATATTAAGATTGAGTGGGTTGTTCCTGAATAATTAACCCCCAGATCATTTAAAGATAAAATACGAAAATAAAAACAGTGGAGAAACACATGACAACGCATTTTGATTATATCTGTATCGGCGGCGGCAGTGGCGGCATTGCTTCAGCGAATCGTGCAGCCATGCACGGTGCAAAAGTCGCACTGATTGAAGCACAAGACTTAGGCGGAACCTGTGTCAATGTAGGTTGTGTCCCTAAAAAAGTAATGTGGCACGGTGCACAGGTTGCAGATGCAATGAATCTGTATGCGGAAGATTATGGCTTCGACGTTGATGTGAAAAGTTTTAGTTGGGCAAAAATGGTCGAGAGCCGTCAAGCCTATATTGGACGTATTCACCAATCCTATGACCGAGTTCTTGGTAACAACAAAGTAAACGTAATTCGCGGTTTTGCTACATTTGTTGATGAAAAAACCGTTGAAGTGAATGGTGAGCACTATACGGCTGATCATATCCTGATTGCTGTAGGTGGCCGTCCAACCATTCCAAACATTCCAGGTGCTGAACATGGTATCGACTCAAACGGCTTCTTCGATATTGTCGATCAACCTAAACGCGTTGCTGTTGTCGGCGCAGGTTATATTGCTGTTGAAATTGCAGGTGTATTGAATGCCCTTGGCACAGAGACCCACCTTTTTGTACGTAAAGAGTCTCCATTGCGCAGTTTTGATCCACTGATCATTAAAACCTTGGTGGAGGTAATGGAAGCGGAAGGGCCTAAACTTCATACTCACTCTATTCCAACCAAAGTGGTTAAAGAGTCGGATGAGAGCTTAACCTTGCACTTTGAAAATGGTTACACCCAAAATGTAGATACGCTGATCTGGGCAATTGGTCGTCATCCAGCGACTGATGCGATTAACCTAGGTGTTACGGGAGTTGCGACCAACGATAAAGGCTTCATCAAAGTGGACCCGTACCAAGAGACTAACGTGAAAGGCATCTACTGTGTCGGTGATATCATGGAAGGCGGCATTGAACTCACACCGGTTGCTGTTAAAGCAGCTCGTCTGCTCTCTGAGCGTCTGTTTAACAACCAGACCAATGCTAAGATGGATTACGACCTCGTTCCTACTGTCGTCTTCAGCCACCCACCAATCGGTACTATCGGTTTAACTGAACCTGAAGCCGTTGCACAATATGGTAAGGCGAACGTTAAGGTCTATACCTCGGGTTTTGCAGCTATGTACACAGCGGTAACCAAACATCGTCAGCCATGCCAAATGAAACTGGTTTGTGCAGGAGAAGATGAGAAAGTAGTCGGCCTTCACGGTATTGGATTTACCGTGGATGAGATGATTCAAGGTTTTGCCGTTGCAATGAAAATGGGTGCGACAAAAGCTGACTTTGACAGCGTAGTGGCTATCCACCCAACGGGCTCCGAAGAGTTTGTTACCATGAGATAAGCATTTGCTTAACGCATTAAAAAGGGTCACTTCATCTGATGAAGTGACCCTTTTTTATTGTGAGCGTTATTTTATTTAACACACACTACATTCAGTAGAGCGGCACTTTTTAGCTTAGTCGCCTGACCATCCATAAACATGCCTTGCTCGTTTTCGCCCCAATAAGGTAACTGTAATGGCCAACTCTCTTTTTCCATTCTTTTAGAGTCGCGTAACGTTCTCCACTGCTCAGTTGTCACCAGTGCCATATCGAATGATTGGCAGATTTTAGCAGCGGATAAAAAATCCTCTCGGCTCCAAGGAAGTTCGTGCTCCATATAAGTACGCTCCTTCTCTCCTGAGACAAAAGGTACTAAATACGTTCTTCCATCAATCACGGCCTGTCGGCGCACTTCCATATTACTCACGGTTTCCACTGCTTTCTCTTCCATCACTTCGGTCTCTTCCACTACCGGGATAACTTCAACCACTTCAACCACTTCAGTCTCGGCAACAACGGCAACCGCTTCAACACTCGCCACAACCTCAGTCTCAGCCTTTGCTTGAGGTTCAGGTTGAACTTCTGTAGATGCAGGGGCAACAATCGTTGGCTCTGGTTTCACTACCACAGCAGCAACAGTGGCCTCAGCAGCAACACTCTTAGCTTGTGGTTCGATGACAATCACATCACTCAGCTTCACTTCACGGATGAATGAATCTTTGAATATTCTGTTTTTTCGCAGTGCGGTCATATCACCCACCGCATTCTCATACGCTTTATAAGGCCCAACTAAACAGCGTTGATGACCTTTTGATGTTAGCTTCACACTGACCTTTTCAGACACTCGTAATTGAATACGAGCTAAATTTTTACTGCTCACGCCTTTTCGATACACGCCACATTGTAGCCAAAAATCACTGTTTTCATGTTTTGGTTTCATTTTCGCCCATAGGCCATTACCAATAGGGCACTCCGATGAGAGCAGTGATATGCCATTGTTTGTGGTTTCTGCGGTTTCGCAAGGAGGAACGAGTTGGCTGCTATTCGCTGAGACAGTGCTGCTGACTAGCAGAGATGCGGCCAGTAAGCTATGAGTAATAAAAGCAGTGACAAGCGTTTTTTTTATCTGAGTCATATGAGAGTTCTTATATGGATCTATTTAAAATAGATGAATAACAATCGACTACTCATCTTAGATCAAAAGTGAGAGATTTTGATATTTAAATAAAAAAATTGCCCATAATAATGGGCAATTTAGTGTTTATGTGAATCTTACCCCAATTAACCTTTATAGATTTTAGGATTAAATACATCTCTTAGCCAATCACCAAGCAGGTTAATTACCAAGACTAGGGTAACCAATACAATGCCAGGGAAAGCGGTAATCCACCAAGCGCCTGAAAATATATATTTAAAACCAATGCTAATCAAAGCGCCAAGAGAAGGCTGATCAACCGGCAAACCCAAGCCTAAGAAAGAAAGGGCGGCTTCCGACATAATGGCATTCGCCACCTGCACCGTTGAGATAACCAGTATTGGTGACAAACAGTTAGGGAGGATATGCCTGAACATAATTCGTCCCGCTTTAAATCCCATCACCTGAGCCGCTTCTACATACTCTTTTTTCTTCTCGGCTAATACTGATGCACGGATAGTACGAGCGTATTGTGGCCACTCTGCAATACCGATGATCACCACCAGCATAATGACCGCATACTCACTGAAGAACTCACTGCCAAAACTGGCTTTAAAGATGGCAGAAACAATGATCGCAACCATCATGGTAGAGAACGACAACTGAACATCGGCAAATCGCATCAAGAAGCTATCAACACGTCCACCAAAGTAACCAGCTGACAGACCGATCACTATGCCTAATAGTAACTGCACAGCAACCGCTAAGAAACCAATAGTAAGCGAGAGTCGTGAACCGTACAGAATCGTTGAAAAAATATCACGTCCTTGATCATCTGTTCCAAGTACGAATCGGCTATCACCCTCTTCCATCCATGATGGTGGAAGCTCCGAATCCATAATATCTATCGACGTGAGATCGTATGGGTTCGTAGGTGAGATCACTGGTGCTAGCACAGCAGCAAAGAAAAAAGTTAAAAAGACAGCCAGACTAAACATCGCGACTTTGTCTTTTAAGAAATAGTAAACAATGTCAGAATTTTTAATGCTTTCCCAACGAGTAGGAACGTGTGAAGAGGTTATCGTATTCATGCTTACGCTCCTTTACCAGTTAGATTAACTGTTGGGTTAATCAAGCCATATAACAGATCAACAATGGTATTTGTTACTACAAAAATTAATCCAACAAAAATTACATAAGCGGTGATTAATGGCGTATCGACACGGTTGATGGCTTCTAAAAATAGAAAACCGGTACCAGGCCACTGAAAAACAGTTTCAGTCAAAATGGTATAAGCTACCATAGTACCAATTTGAACCCCACCGACCGTAATCACAGGCAGCATGGTGTTTTTAAGCGCATGTTGATAGTAGATTTTGTTCATCGCAATGCCTTTAGCCGTTGCGAATTTAACGTATTCAGAGCTCAACGCTTCTAACATTTCAGAACGAACTAAACGAATAAACAGAGGCAGCATAATGGATGCTAAAGAGACACATGGAAGAATTAAGTGCAATAATCCGTCTTTAGTGAGAAATCCTGTTTCCCAACCTAAGACATTAACCGTTTCGCCACGTCCGTATGAAGGCAGCCAGTTAAGCTCAATCGAGAATAGGTACATCAGCAAAATGGCGGTTAAAAATACCGGAACTGAGATACCGACACTACTCAATGCCATGATGACTTTTGTACAGGTACTGTTTGGGTGTATGGCAGAGTAAACCCCTAGAGGTATAGAGACAAAAACGATAATAAGAGCCGCACCAAAAACGAGTTCTAATGTCGCCTCTAGTTTGTCAAAGATAACTTCAACCGCAGGTCTTTTAAAGAAATATGAGGTGCCAAGATCGCCTTGAACCGCATTGGTAATAAATCGACTGTATTTAGTCATGTAGGGATCATTGAGACCCAGTTCATCACGAAGAGTTTGACGCTCCTCCTCAGAAACAGATTGGCCTACTAACTCACGCAACGGGTCACCTAGGTTATCTTGGATAGCAAAAGCCACCAAACTGATCACAAACATCACTATCAGTGCCTGAAACAGGCGCTTGACCAGAAACGTAAACATTCCTTGTCTCCCAAAACTATGAAAAATTAAAACAGAGAGAAAATTGGCGTTTTCATCTAATGAAAATTTGATAAAAACGCCATGTACGAGTTACTTTTTTAACATCACTTATTTAACAACTAGGTCGCCAAAGTAAGGGAAGTTTAGAGCATTAACGATTGGTTCAACCTGTAGGCTAGACTTAGAGCCCCACGCTAGGTTCTGCCAATGAAGAGGAACAAACGCCGCTTCGTTATACAGAGTCGCTTCTACTTTTTGTAGCATCTCGCCACGCTTAGCAGGATCCGTCTCAGCATTTGCAGAGTTAACCAGGTTATCTACGTCAGTGTTTGAGTAGTGACCACAGTTATATGCGCCTTTACCAGTCTCTTCATTACGAGTCATGGTTAAGAATTCTGAGAAGTTTGCAGAATCTTCTGTATCTGAGTGCCAACCGATCATCATCATGTCTGCTGCACACTTATCAAACTCAGGCCAGTACTGTGCTTTAGGCATCGTCTTAAGGTCAACCTTAATACCAATCTTAGAAAGCATAGCCGCTGATGCTTGAGCGATTTGAGCATCGTTCACATAACGGTTGTTCGGTGCCATCATAGAAAGCTTAAAGCCATTCTCGTAGCCCGCTTCTTTCATTAACTGTTTTGCTTTTTTAAGGTCGTAACGAGGAACTAACTCTTCGCTATAGCCCGCGTAACCAGCAGGGCCCTGTTGACCAGCTGTGGTTGCAAAACCTTTCATGATTTTCTTAACGATACCTTCGTTATTAATCGCATGAACAATAGCTTGACGTACACGTACATCTTTTAGTGCAGGGTTGCTATCTTGGTTCATTTGGAAAGTGATAATACGAGTACCAGCTACTGTTGTCAGATCAATGTTTTTAGCGCCTTTAACACGCTTTTGATCATTTGGAGCAACCGGGTGAATCATATCCACATCGCCAGAAAGCAGTGCCGCTACTCGAGTGGCATTCTCTTTGATAGGAACCAGTGTTAACTTATCAACATTACCTGGAGATTGCTTATCCCAGTAGCCATCAAAGCGTTCAAATACGACTTTCACGCCTTGCTCACGAGAAGCGACAGTAAATGGACCAGTACCTGATACATTGGTTGATGCGTAAGAGCTACCGTGCTTCACGATTTCAGACTTATCTTTACCATCCATTTGCCCAGAATAGAACTTTTTATCCATTGGGAAAATGTAAGTGGCAGTCTGTAGAACCAATGGATACGGTTCAGATGATTTGATCTCTACCGTGTAGTCATCAACTTTGGTCATTTTTTCGTAAGGGGCAAAAATCCCTTTAAAGTCGCCCGAGCTTTTCAGACGGTCAAATGTCCAAATGACATCGTCAGCAGTTAGGCTGTTACCTGAGTGGAATTTAACCCCTTTACGTAGGTTAAAACGGAAAGTGGTTTCATCAACACGTTCCCACTTCTCAGCAATACGAGCTTCAAAGTCAAAAGTTTTTGTGAATCGCACTAACGGATCAAACAGCATATGTGACATCTGCAGAGTACCCCCTGACAGCTGCTCATGCGGATCCAGTGATACTGGATCGGCATCATAAGCAACCGTAATATCTGCTGCTGCAGCGCTAAAACTTAGGCCTGCAGCCATTAGAGCAATTGCTAGTTTGGTCTTTAAGGTTTTCATTGCATAACTCCTTATGCAGGGAGTGAACTCCCTTTCTGTTGTATTTTGTTATTATTGTAATACTCTCTAGATGAACCTACATCTAGAGCATAGGCGCGGCGTTAAGCCGATTCTAATTCAGTTCTAAGCCCTTTGAATTCCGGCATCAAAGAGACTAAATGTTTAGTATATTCATGCTGAGGATCCGTAAAGAGCTGCTCCGTTGGAGAAACCTCTAACAGTGTTCCTTGCTTCATCACCCCGATTCGGTCACAAACCTGACGAATAACAGGTAGATCGTGGCTAATAAACAGCATGGTTAAATTGAGTTCATCTTGCAGATCTTTCAATAAGTTCAATATCTGTGCTTGTACTGATACATCTAACGCTGACGTTGGCTCATCACATATTAATAGACGAGGTCGAGTCGCTAACGCACGAGCAATCGAAATTCGCTGACGTTGACCACCGGAGAATTCATGTGGGTACTTAACCCCCGCCATGCGACCCAAACCAACATGATCAAGCAGGTCATGGACGATTTGACGAATTTCAGCTTCAGAGCTCGCTAATTTATGAAAGCGGATCGGTTCAGAAATAATGTCGTAAATCTTCATTCTAGGGTTCATCGAGGTGTAGGGGTTTTGGAATACCATCTGCATCTGACGACGAATTGGACGTCGCTCTTTCTCAGACTTCAATGCTGTAAGATCCAGCCCTTCAAAGGTCACTTTCCCTTCATTTGGTGGATACAAACCCGCTATGACTCGGGCAATCGTTGATTTACCAGAACCCGACTCTCCCACTAAACCAAACGTTTCTCCTTCGTAGATTTCAAAGCTCACGTCATTGGACGCTTGCACAAATTCACGACGGCTTTCAAAAAAAGAGTCTTTGGTAATAAAACGTAAACTCACATTCTCCACGTTCAGTAGCGGACCAGTATAAGCTCGCTGATCTTCACTTTGACCTAACCAGTGACTTTTTATATCAATCTGCTGCATCTCATGAGCTTCTTCTATATAGCTCACTAAAGGGAAACGATCTAATTTTATGTCAGAACGAGGGACGGCGGAGATAAGGCTTCGTGTGTACTCATGATCAGGGTCACCCAATACTTTTTGCGTGTCGCCAAATTCAACCAAATCACCTCGGTACATAACCGCAACACGATCCGTTACATTAGAGACCACACCCATATCGTGAGTCACTAACATGCAACCAACATTCTTCTGAATACAAAGATCGCGAATCAGAGTCAAAATTTGGTCTTGAATAGAAACGTCTAGGGCGGTAGTTGGTTCATCAGCAATGATGAGATCAGGCTCACCAGAAAGTGCAATGGCAATAACCACACGCTGCCTCATGCCACCAGAAAATTGATGAGGGTACTGCTTAATACGTAAATGAGCTTCTGGAATACCCACTTGCTCCATCAAGATCAATGCTCGTTTTTTGGCCTCCTCTTCAGACACCTTTAAGTTTGCAATGATGGTTTCCGTTAACTGCTGCTCAACGGTAAACAGTGGATTTAAAGAGGTCATTGGATCTTGAAAGATAAACCCTATCTTAGAACCTCGAACCTTTCTCATCTCTTCAGTGGATAGACCGGAGATTTTTTCTCCGTCAAGAAATACATCACCATTAGCAATCACACCAGGAGGGCTTAATAGATCAATAACCGCATTCCCTACGGTCGACTTACCCGCTCCAGACTCTCCAACAACGCCAACAATTTCTCCGCGTTCAATAGAAAAAGAGAGTGACTTAACAGCGGCATGAACACCATGACGAGAAGGGTACTCAATACGAAGGTTTTTTACTTCCAATAACGACATTACCAGACCTCTACAACTTGCCAGTTTTCTGCCTTATTGGCAAAATCGATTCCATTCTTTACCAGACTTTTCTACTGATAAAATTCTCAGGCACTTAATTTGGCAAACATTTCACATAAAATCAACAAACAAAGGATAATAAACTACAAAAAGTAGATTTGTCGCATAAAAAACACGATTTAAGCACTTTAAGGCAATACTTATGCAGATACAATCTGAAAAACACCGCGGTAACACTGGCATATTTAACAAAAAACCTATAATCATGTAGTATTAATATAGAAAAGCAGTTATTACAACCACCCATCCGCACTAGTACGGGACTTAACACTTACCACCTTGGGGCTAACCCTCTCGATAATTGACCGGTGAAATGTAAAAAATGTAAGCGCCTTGTTGCTTATTTTTTTATTCCTTCGCGATCGTAAAAGCCCCGTCAAATAACGAGGCTCTCTAGGTAGTTCAAGTACCTATTTAGGTTCAAATTTTAGACAAAAAAAAGCCTCGTCATTAGACGAGGCTTCTTAAAAGTGGTCGGTGATGAGGGATTCGAACCCCCGACCCTCTGGTCCCAAACCAGATGCGCTACCAAACTGCGCTAATCACCGATGTTTTCAGAGTTAAACTCTGTATTTCGTTTTGATATTCAAAACAGGAAGCAAAGCTACCATTATTAATGGGGTGGCTAACGGGGTTTGAACCCGCGACAACCGGAATCACAATCCGGGACTCTACCAACTGAGCTATAGCCACCAAAATAAGTGGTCGGTGATGAGGGATTCGAACCCCCGACCCTCTGGTCCCAAACCAGATGCGCTACCAAACTGCGCTAATCACCGACGAATTTGTTACTTGAAGCTACGAAAGAGATGCACTATTAAACTGCGCTAATCTCCGACGTTTAAAATATGGGGTGGCTAACGGGGTTTGAACCCGCGACAACCGGAATCACAATCCGGGACTCTACCAACTGAGCTATAGCCACCAATGTACTTTTTTGCCAATGTTTTATCCGGATGGCGCGCCTGAAAGGATTCGAACCTTCGACCTTTGGCTCCGGAGGCCAACGCTCTATCCAGCTGAGCTACAGGCGCATGCCCTATCGGCGGAGTGGAATAATACGTAGTTCACTTACCTCCGTCTACTATTTTTTTAACTTTTTTTTCTGTTTGCCTTCTTTTTCAACGATCATTTTGTAATAAAGCATAGAAATAGTGACGGTAATGGTTWCTTGCAACAATTTAAGTCGATATAATCACTTACTGTTTACACGGAGTTAACTCGCTTTTTTTTACAGTTTAGGCGACTCTAAGTAAATAATTATAAATATAAACAAATGGAATCAGGCACCCGTTTAGGAGTGAAAAGTGAGCTTAATGGATAAACATCTACGCCGAGTAATCATAGCAACCGTTGCTGCATTAACATTTTCAACAGGCGCTATCGCCTCTGATATGTCTGATCAAGCCATTGCTGAAAGAATCAAACCTGTTGGTCAAGTCTATTTAGCGGGTAGTGAGCCTGTTTCTGATGAACCAGCGGGCCCAAGAACAGGTGAGCAAGTTTACAGCATGTTCTGTACTGCTTGTCATACTAGCGGTTTAGCCGGTGCTCCAATCAGCCAAGACGCTGCAGCATGGGCACCTCGTATTGCTCAGGGTAATGATGTACTAAAAGATCACGCAATCAATGGCTTTAATGCTATGCCTGCTAAAGGATCGTGCATGGATTGTAGTGACGACGAGATTGTGGCTGCTATTAACCACATGATTGAAGGCCTATAAAGAGACATGCCTAAAACGTGAAAGGTTGACACTATGGGTCAACCTTTCATCTATTACTACTTTTTAAACATCGCCCTTAGATTAGCAATGTGAGCTTGCCCTTTCTCCATCCTCTCCTCTTTACTTTGCGGCTTCTTCTGACTCTCCCAATCAAGATCATCATGAGGCAACTCCTCTAAGAATCGACTCGGATCTGGTTTTATCAATTCACCATACTGTCGACGCTCTTTACATAAAGTAAAGGTGAGCTCTTTTTGGGCCCGAGTAATACCCACGTAGGTTAATCGACGTTCCTCTTCGATATTATCCTCATCAATACTCGTTTGATGCGGTAAGATACCCTCTTCAGCGCCGATTAAATAGACATAAGGAAACTCTAAACCTTTAGAGGCATGCAGAGTCATTAGTTGAACCTGATCAGCATCTTCATCATCTTCTCCTCGCTCCATCATGTCACGGAGAGTAAGGCGTTGAACCACCTCTTTGAGGCTTTTGACCTCTTTGTCATAATTGTCCCCCTCTAAGTCAGCAACAATCCACTTATAGAGTTCAGAGACATTCTTCATTCTCATCTCAGCAGCTTTCGCACTGGTTGAGGTTTCATACAGCCAATCTTCGTAATTAATATCCCGAACCAGTGCACGTACCGCATCAACGGTATCTCCTCGTTCAGCATTTTCCGATAAAATGACAATCCATTTGGTAAAACGCCGTAGCGCATCCAAACCTCGACCAGATAATGTCTGCTCTAAACCCATTTCAAAGCTCGCTTCAAACAAACTTTTTCCTCGCATATTGGCATAGCTACCTAACTTTTCTAAGGTAGTCGGCCCAATTTCTCGTCGTGGCGTATTCACCACACGTAAAAAAGCGTTGTCATCATCCTGATTGGTTAACAGACGCAAGTAAGCCATGATGTCTTTAATCTCAGCACGTGCAAAAAATGAGGTGCCGCCAGAGATCTTATAGGGGATTCGGTTTTGCATCAGCGCCCGTTCTAAAAGACGCGACTGGTGATTGCCTCGATAGAGAATGGCGTAATCTTTATGCTGAGTTCGATTCATAAAGCGGTGTGCAATCATTTCACCCACCACTCGCTCAGCTTCATGATCTTCATTTTTTGCGGTTAATACTTTTATCTGCTCTCCGTCTGGGATCTCTGAAAAAAGCTTCTTTTCAAATACATGAGGATTATTGGCAATTAAGATATTGGCTGCGCGAAGAATTCGACTGGTTGAACGATAGTTCTGTTCAAGCTTTACCACCCGTAAATTAGGATAATCTTCGTTTAATAGCACTAAGTTTTGCGGCCTGGCCCCACGCCAAGAGTAGATAGATTGATCATCATCCCCCACTACCGTTAAGCGGCCTCGCTCACCCACAAGCAATTTAACCATCTCATACTGACTGGTATTGGTATCTTGATACTCATCCACCAGCAAGTATCGTATTTTCCCCTGCCAACGCTCTCGCACCTCTTGATTGGCTTTTAACAACTGTACTGGTAATGAGATCAGGTCGTCAAAATCTAAGGCGTTATAAGCTTTCATTTGTGTTTGATAAAGCTGATAACAGTGAGCAAATAATTGGTCTTGTTCGGACTGAGCTGCGCCTTTTACTTGCTGTGCTGTCAGCATGTCATTTTTCCAGTTGGAGATAGCACTCATTAACTGACGAAGTAGATCTTTATCGCCATCAATTTTCTTCTCAGTTAACTCCTTGAGCAACGCCATCTGATCTTGATCATCAAACAGTGAAAATCCCGCTTTCAGTCCGAGTACTTTATATTCACGTCGAATGATATCAAGACCTAGAGAGTGAAAAGTCGACACCATCAAACCACGAGCTTCTTGCTTATTTAGGGTCTGTCCGACACGCTCTTTCATCTCTCGAGCCGCTTTATTGGTGAAGGTAACAGCAGCGATATTTCTCGCCTTATAACCACACTCTTGAACTAAATAAGCAATTTTATTAGTAATCACTCTCGTCTTACCTGAGCCCGCTCCGGCAAGAACTAAGCAGGGGCCAGAGACATAATTAACGGCTTCATTTTGACGAGGGTTGAGCTTCATGAGGAGTCCTAAGAAAATAACAACAAACAGCAGCAAGGCGAAAATACTAACTATAATATTAGCCGACTACTAGTGAAAGTTTACTTCACGGAACAAAGAAAACCTTGCAGCTTTCTGCTAACCAGACGATAATGAATGAACGTTCATTTTTTAATTGGTATGATGGATAAAAGACAGCGAATACTCGATGCAACTAAACAGTTACTCTCTGAACATGGATTCCAAGGGATCTCTATGCAGTTAGTGGCGAAAAAAGCAGATGTCGCCGCAGGCACTATTTATCGCTACTTCAGCGATAAAGAGGATTTGATTGAGCAGTTAAAAGTGGAAACCTTAACCCAAGCCGCCAAAGCGATTCAAAAAGGTGTCGACAATGATATGCCTTTGAAAGAAAGATACAGTATGATATTCCTAAATATCTGGAATCTGGCGTCAAAAGATGGCAACCTGCTGCTTAATCGCAATCAATACGAGTGTTTACCGAAAAAAGATTCCTGCAAATTCAGGGAACTAGAACGCAGTTTGTTTGCCCAAGTAGAACAACTATATTCTGAAGGAAAAGAAGAGGGAATTTTTAAACCTTTAGATAATGAAATTTTAATCGGACTTAGCTTAGAAGTGAGCATTATTTTAGCTCGTAAGCATGTTCAAGGGTTTTATCAGTTAGATTCAACAGCATTACAAAATGCGATTGATGCTAGCTGGGATGCAATAATTTTACATTAACTTCGGAGTTACAAAATCAAATGAAAAAGCGCCCCCTACTTTGGAGCTTGGTCATGTTAATCATCGCTGTGTTGTTATTTGGCAGTGTTATTGGCTTTAACATGTTCAAACAGAAGAAAATCGCCGAGTACATGGCAAACATGCCAGAGCCTGAATTTCCCGTAACGGCAGTTGATGTGAAAACAGTCGATTGGATTCCTGCTATTGAAGCTATTGGCTTTATTGAACCTAATCAAGGTGTAAACATCTCAACGGAAGTCAATGGTGTGATTAAAAATATCGCATTTGAATCTGGCAACCAAATTACTAAAGGTGACCCAATCATCTCTTTAGATTCAGAAGTTGAGAAAGCAAATTTAAAAAGTGCGCAAGCTAAAATGCCTGCCATTAAAGCCAAATTCAAGCGCTACCAAGGCCTGTATAAAAAAGGCTCGGTGTCTAAAGAAGCACTGGATGAAGCAGAGTCTAATTTCCACTCGTTAACGGCTGAAATTGAAGGATTGAAAGCCACGATTGCTCGCCGTGAAATTAAAGCGCCGTTCTCCGGTATTATCGGTTTACGAAATGTATTTTTGGGCCAGTACATACAATCCGGTGATGACATAGTTCGTTTAGAAGATACCAGCCTAATGCGCCTTCGTTTTACGATTCCACAAACGGACATCTCTAAAATAACCCTTGGTCAAGAAGTCGATATCTTTGTTGATGCTTACCCTGAAAGTCCATTTAAAGGATCTATCAGCGCTATCGAACCTGCAGTAAATTACCAAAGTGGCTTGATACAGATACAAGCTGACATCCCAAACAATGACGGTCAACTTCGTTCTGGAATGTTTGCTCGTGCGCATGTGATCTTACCCACCATTAAAGATCAAATCACACTGCCACAAACCGCTATCACATTCACACTTTACGGCGATAACGTTTATGTCATCTCAGAAGAAGAGGGTGTACAACGCGTACGACAACATGTTGTGAAAATTGGCGAACGCATTAAAGACATTGCTCATATCTTAGAGGGTGTAGACGTTGGAGATAAGATCGTGACTTCAGGTCAAGTTCGTCTAAGTAATGGTGCTAAAGTGAAAATTGTTGAAAGCGATGCTCTCAATGCCCCTGCTGAAACACCAATGCTGTAACCGGAGGACGTATGCGTTTTACTGATATTTTCATTAAACGTCCTGTTTTAGCGGTATCGATTAGCTTCTTAATTGCGTTGCTTGGATTTCAAGCCATCTTTAAGATGCAAGTTCGTGAATACCCAGACATGACAAATACTGTCGTTACTGTAACAACAAGTTATTACGGCGCCAGTGCGGATCTTATTCAAGGTTTCATCACTCAACCCCTAGAGCAAGCGGTTGCTCAAGCGGATAACATTGACTATATGACTTCAGCCAGTGTGCTTGGTAAATCAACCATCACTGTCAACATGAAGTTAAATACTGACCCGAATGCGGCGTTGGCGGATATTCTTGCAAAAACCAACTCGGTACGATCACAACTACCAAAAGAGTCTGAAGACCCGACAGTAACTATGTCGACAGGCTCTACAACGGCTGTGCTCTATATTGGTTTTACCAGCGATGAGTTGTCCTCAAGTCAGATTACTGATTATCTTGAGCGAGTGATCAATCCGCAATTATTTACGGTTAATGGTGTCTCCAAAGTTGATCTTTATGGTGGTATGAAATACGCGCTTCGAGTTTGGTTAGACCCAGCTAAGATGGCGGCATTTGATCTTACGGCAACCGATGTTATGGGTGTTCTAAACGCCAACAACTATCAGTCTGCTACTGGACAAGCTACTGGGGAGTTTGTTGTTTATAACGGCAGCGCTGACACCCAAGTAAGCAACACTGATGAATTAGAAAAATTAGTGGTGTCGTCTGAGAAAGGTAAAGTGATCCGTTTAGGTAACATTGCCAAAGTAAATCTTGAGAAGAGTCACGATGTTTATCGTGCAAGTGCCAATGGACAAGAGGCCGTGGTTGCTGCTATCAACGCGGCTCCAAGCGCTAACCCTATAAATATTGCTGCTGATGTTATGGAGCTTCTTCCTGAATTAGAAAGAAACATGCCAAATAACATCAAGATGAATATTATGTATGACTCAACGATTGCCATCAATGAGTCAATACAAGAGGTAATAAAGACCATTGTAGAAGCGGCATTGATTGTATTGATCGTTATTACGCTGTTCTTAGGCTCACTGCGAGCAGTATTAATCCCAATTATTACGATCCCACTATCCTTAATCGGTGTTGCATTGGTTATGCAGATGTTTGGTTTCTCTTGGAACTTAATGACACTGTTGGCGATGGTTCTGGCGATTGGACTGGTGGTTGATGATGCCATCGTTGTATTGGAAAACGTCGATCGACACATTAAATTGGGTGAATCACCTTTTCGCGCAGCGATTATAGGTACTCGTGAAATTGCGGTTCCGGTCATTGCTATGACACTCACATTGGGTGCGGTATATGCTCCAATTGCAATGATGGGTGGTATTACAGGTTCACTATTTAAAGAGTTTGCTCTAACGCTAGCTGGTGCAGTATTTGTATCCGGTATCATTGCATTAACACTCTCCCCTATGATGTGTTCTGTGATGCTGCAAGCAAATGCTAAACCAAGTAAATTTGAAACCGTCGTCCATAACTTTCTCGATCGCATGACCAATCGATATGAAAAAATGCTGAACGCGGTAATGTTACATCGTCCAGTATTCATTGTATTTGCTGTGATCGTATTTGCCAGTCTTCCACTTCTATTCAAGTTCATTCCAAGTGAGCTCGCACCATCTGAAGATAAAGGCGTGGTGATGATGATGGGTACTGCACCATCAAACGCTAACCTTGATTTCATTCAGGCGGGCATGAACAAAGTTGATCAGTTGCTGATTGAGCAAGATGAAATTGCCTTTGCTCAGATTTTCTCTGGTGTACCGAATTCAAACCAAGCGTTCGGTATTGCGTCTATGGTTCCTTGGAGTGAGCGAGAAGCAAGTCAGGCTGAAATCACAAAACGTGTCTCAGAATTAGTAAAAGAGATACCTGAAGTATCAGTGACCGCATTCCAAATGGCAGAACTACCAGGAGCGGGTTCTGGTCTTCCGATTCAGTTTGTTATCACAACCCCGAATAACTTTGAAAGCTTATTCCAAGTAGCCAGCGATGTGTTAACCGGCGTGAAAACCAGCCCACTGTTTGTCTACTCTGATCTCGATCTGAATTACGATTCAGCCACTATGAAGATCAATATCGACAAAGACAAAGCGGGGGCTTACGGCGTGACCATGCAAGATATCGGTATTACCTTAGGTACGATGATGTCAGATGGTTATGTTAACCGTATTGACCTTAATGGTCGTTCGTATGAGGTCATTCCTCAAGTAGAGCGTAAATATCGCTTAAACCCTGAATCAATGAAAGGCTACTATGTTCGTGCCGCTAATGGAGAGTCGATTCCTCTAGGCAGTTTAATTAAGATTGATGTTGTCGCTGAGCCTCGTGCACTGCCACACTTTAATCAGCTAAACTCAGCGACCGTTGGCGCAGTTCCTTCGCCTACCGTTGCTATGGGTGATGCCATTAACTGGTTTAATACCGTTGCGGTCGACAAGCTACCCAATGGTTACAGTTATGACTTTATGGGTGAAGCTCGCCAATACGTTACTGAAGGGAATGCGCTATACACAACCTTTGCACTGGCATTAGCAATTATCTTCTTGGTTTTAGCTATTCAGTTCGAATCATTACGAGACCCATTAGTTATTCTCGTCTCTGTACCACTGGCCATTTGTGGTGCTTTAATTGCACTTGCATGGGGTGCAGCTACAATGAATATTTACTCCCAGGTCGGTTTGATCACCTTAATTGGTTTAATCACCAAACACGGTATCTTGATTTGTGAAGTGGCTAAAGAGGAGCAGTTGCACCATCAGAAAGACCGTATTGCGGCAGTAACCGAAGCGGCTAAAGTGCGTTTACGCCCAATCCTGATGACTACTGCGGCAATGATTGCAGGTTTGATTCCTCTAATGTACGCGTCTGGTGCTGGTGCAGCTCAACGCTTTAGTATCGGAGTTGTTATTGTATCCGGTCTGGCTATTGGTACGGTGTTTACCCTGTTTGTATTACCGGTGATCTACAGCTACTTAGCCAGTATACACAAGCCTCTACCTATTTTTGTTGAAGACAAAGAACTGGAGAAGTTGGCACGTGTCGATGAAGCTCGGTTAGCAATGAAAGAGAATAGAGCAGAGTCTTAATTTCTCACTCTATGAATAAAAAGCTGCTTCGGCAGCTTTTTTATTGTTAAATAGAGCCAGAAAATTGATAAGGAGTTAACGATGTTTGATCCAAAGAAATTAGAACAGATGGCAAAGCAGATACATGACTCTATGCCAAAACCAGTCAAAGAGCTTGGTGCTGATGTAGAACAGAAAGTAAAACAAGTGATTCAAGGCCAGTTAGGCAAACTTGATGTTGTCAGCCGAGAAGAGTTTGATGTACAGACACAAGTACTGTTAAGAACGCGTCAAAAGCTGACTGAAATGGAAAAGAAACTGGCAGAGCTCGAAGAAAAGCTCTCTTAATGTTATCTCTGCGCTATATTGATACAAAAAAGCCCAGCTACTTAGCTGGGCTTTGTCTATCTAGTATGTGCTAACCATTAACCGCCTACTGCGATGGTTTTCATGTCCGTCATGTAACCACGAAGCTCTGCACCAATTTTTTCAACAGGGTGATTACGAAGTGCTTCATTAACAGCAATCAGTTTTGCATTATCTGCAGCGTTACCTTGCTCAGCAAGACCACGACCAATCACATCGGTTTCAACACTTGGCATAAACTTTTCACGAAGAAGAGGTGTAGCCACGTTTGCGAACAGGTAGTTACCATATTCAGCAGTATCAGAAATAACCACGTTCATCTCATATAGACGTTTACGAGCAACGGTGTTTGCAATCAATGGAAGCTCATGCAGTGACTCATAGTAAGCTGACTCATCAATAATGCCAGAAGCCGTCATAGCTTCGAATGCCAGTTCAACACCCGCACGAACCATTGCAACCATTAAGATGCCATTATCAAAATACTCTTGCTCTGAAATTTCAATATCGCTTTCAGGGTATTGCTCGAATTGGGTTTCGCCCGTCTCTTCACGCCAGCCTAAAAGGTTCTTATCGTCCGCAGCCCAGTCAGCCATCATTCCTGAAGAGAATGCACCAGAGATGATGTCATCCATATGTTTATTATACAGTGGACGCATTAAGTCTTTAAGCTCTTCTGAAAGGTCAAACGCCTTAACTTTAGCTGGGTTAGATAGGCGATCCATCATGTGTGTCACACCGCCAAACTTAAGCGCTTCTGTTACTGTCTCCCAACCGTACTGAAGAAGTTTACCTGCGTATCCTGCTTCAATACCATCAGCAATCATTTTTTCATAACATACGATAGAACCTGCTTGCAGCATGCCACAAAGAATGGTCTGCTCACCCATAAGGTCAGATTTTACTTCAGCAACAAATGAAGACTCTAGAACACCTGCGCGATGTCCGCCTGTACCTGCTGCCCATGCTTTAGCAATCTCAAGTCCATCACCTTGTGGATCATTTTCAGGGTGAACTGCGATAAGTGTTGGAACACCAAAACCACGTTTGTACTCTTCACGTACCTCTGTGCCTGGGCACTTAGGAGCAACCATAACAACGGTAAGGTCTTTACGGATTTGCATGCCTTCTTCAACAACATTAAAACCGTGTGAGTAACCTAATGTTGCTCCCTGCTTCATTAACGGCATCACCGCTTTCACAACGTCAGTGTGCTGCTTATCAGGAGTCAGGTTAACCACTAAATCTGCTTGAGGAATAAGATCTTCATAACTACCGACAACAAATCCGTTATCACTCGCATTTTTGAAAGATTGACGTTTCTCATCAATTGCCGCTTGGCGTAAAGCATAAGAGACATCCAGACCAGAGTCGCGCATGTTCAAACCTTGGTTCAAACCTTGAGCACCACAGCCAACAATAACCACTTTTTTACCTTTAAGGTAGTCGGCTTCTGCTGCAAACTCAGAGCGATCCATAAAACGACAACGACCAAGTTGGTCTAGCTGCTCACGCAAATTTAGAGTATTAAAGTAGTTATTAGACATAGGTTGAACTCCGTAAAATATATTCCATTTAGTTGATACGTTTTGTATCGATGAGTTGATACTAATTGAGACAATCAATTGCTTAAAGTGTTATATTTACAACCTCACGTTGCAAAAAATGCAAGTATAAATATAAGGCCGCCATGAACCAGAAGTTACTGCATATGTTTATCCATATTTGTGAAAGCAAAAGCTTCAGCAAAACAGCCATTGCTATGCATATTAGCCCCTCAGCACTAAGTCGCCAAGTTCAGAAATTAGAGGAAGATATAGGTCAATCTGTGTTTGTTAGGGATAACCGCAGCGTCGAGCTGACCGATGCCGGAAAAAAGCTATTACCCGTCGCACTTCATATGCTCTCAGAGTGGCATCGATTAAAAACCAACCTCTCTAGCCAAGATACATTACTTACTGGTGAACTTCATATTTTTTGTTCCGTTACAGCAAGCTATAGTCACCTTCCTGAGTTGTTAAGTAATTTCCGCATACACTATCCACAAATTGAAATAAAGCTCTCTACGGGCGATCCAGCGCAAGCAATCGGTATGATATTACAAGATGGTGCGGACATTGCTATCTCCGCCAAACCGAATGTATTACCGAATAAGCTCTCTTTCAAAACCATTGGTCATATTCCACTGTCTGTCATCGTGCCTAACGGTATTAGCAGCTTTGCCAAAGAGCTACAACAAAACCCAGTTGACTGGAGTAAGGTTCCATTTATTGTTCCAGAAGAAGGGACAGCAAGAGAGAGGGTAAACACCTGGTTTAAGGAGCGAAAAATCAAACCTACAATCTACGCTCAAGTGTCTGGTCATGAAGCAATTGTTAGTATGGTAGCTCTTGGTTGTGGGGTAGGAATTGCACCCGATGTCGTCATCAATAACAGTCCTGTTAAAGAAAAAGTAACTCGGGTAGACGCCATTAGTATTGAAGGGTTTGATCTCGGGGTCTGTTGTAAGCAGTCACAGCTACAAAATCCGCTGGTTGATGCCTTCTGGAATTTAGTCGAAAATTGATTTACCTCAGAACGCAAAAAGGCCACCTATTAAGGTGGCCTTTTTGACTGAATTAGAGCCTAGTAATGTCCTACTCTCACATGGGGAAACCCCACACTACCATCGGCGCTACTGCGTTTCACTTCTGAGTTCGGCAAGGAATCAGGTGGGTCCACAGCGCTAAGGTCACTAAGCAAAATCTTTAAACTGGTGCTGATACCCAGACTCGAACTGGGGACCTCACCCTTACCAAGGGTGCGCTCTACCGGGCTGAGCTATATCAGCGAATACAGAGAAAATCTGAACCTAAGTTCAGATTCTCATAAATTTGAAGCCTGGCGATGTCCTACTCTCACATGGGGAAACCCCACACTACCATCGGCGCTACTGCGTTTCACTTCTGAGTTCGGCAAGGGATCAGGTGGGTCCACAGCGCTAAGGTCGCCAAGCAAATTCTTACAATTCGGAAAGGTCTTAGCAATCGACTAAATCTTAAAGTTTCTCAAAACACACTTAAGCGCTCATCTTATTTGAATCCGAACAAAACCACTTGGGTGTTGTATGGTTAAGCCTCACGGGCAATTAGTACCAGTTAGCTCAATGCCTCGCAGCACTTACACACCTGGCCTATCAACGTTGTAGTCTCCAACAACCCTTTAGGACGCTTAAAGCGTCAGGGATGACTCATCTC
>NZ_JAKJSQ010000005.1:0-204110 GCF_050337105.1 Aliivibrio kagoshimensis | reverse complement strand
GTGTATATATAATACACGGCCTGTTGAAACACATTTAGAAAATCAGTTGTTTCAAATCACTTAGTTCACATACTGAGTACCAAAGCCTAAGGGGTTTTACTATGAACAATATCCAAACAAACAGAGCTGAGCTTAAAGAATTTGTTGCTAGCTTGTATGCTGACGGAAAAACTCCGTGCGAGCAGTTTGGTGTTTCTTGGGAGCAGCTTTCTGAGCTAGAAAAAGATGTACCTCAGATTACTTGCAAGAAAACAGATGATTGTTGCAAAACTGCATAAAGTTATTGTTTTAAAGAAAAGGAGCTTTTAGCTCCTTTTTTTGTATCTATAGTTCTACATATCTGACTTAAACCCTTTGCCCTGACCAAATGACCTCGCCAATAATCTCAAAATCCTCATTAGCTAGCTCACTTTTTTCTAACTCCCAAGTCTTATAAGCACTGTTATCACTGACCACTGAAATTCCATGTTTCGAAAACTGCAAACGCTTAACTCTTAGTTGCCCGTCATAACGAAAAACATAAATACCATCTTCAACTAACTGCTCAACTCTATTAACCATAATGATTGACTGGCTCTTTAAGGTGGGAGTCATGCTGTCGCCCTTAACAGGCATGAGAAAGATGTTTTTAGGGTTGACACCTAAGCTATCGGTTATAAATCGATTGCTGAATATGATCTCATCTGTTTTATCTTCACGTTCGACAAGAGCACCATTCCCTGCACTTACTTCAACATCGTAAAACGGCAATTCCAAGTAACCTTTAGGGGCTATTAGCGAATCGCTTTGGGATATGGTTCTCGCCTTTATAAAAATTTTTTCAGGTATTTTATTCCTCATTCTCCACGTTTGAATTGTTGAAGCTGATACCTCTAAAACCTTGGCTAGATCAACATTTGTTGATGTATTGGTCAGTTCTTTTAATTCATCAATTTGTGCGTCAGTATTGGTCATAAGTGTCTCACTATTGCTCATGAGTGTTGCAATTGGTTATTTGTGTTGCTAATCTGTCTCAAAATCAATTGAGACAGGTTTGAATAACTTTGAGTGTCTCAGAATTACATAGGTGAGTTATGAATACAAATTTTGCATTACTAGCACGATTCGGAAGCCCAACAGTTGAGCTGAAGGAAATCAGCAAGGAGTTCTTCGGTATAACCCCAAAAACAGCGGAACAAAAAGCGAAAGCATATGACTTCCCTGTTCCTACCTTTAAGTTACGCGATTCAGAACGTAGCCCTACATTAATCAAAATTGAAGACTTAGCCGCATACATTGACGAGCGCTACGAGTTAGCTGCTAACGATTGGAAGCTGGTTAATTAGGGAATGAGCATGAATGCAGAACAAAAAGCACATGGCTTGAATTGGTGCCGAAAACTGAAATTACAGGTCATGAATCACAAGTTTCAAGAGGCTAAATTAATTAGGACTCGTGAGCAGATTCAATCACGAATCAATATCTTGAAAAGAAAGGCCACGATATGAACCTAATAGGCTTTATTAAATTCGTGCCGGTCATTTGTATTCTCATTCTTTTACTCAGTACCTTTGAGGCGATCTAATGATTGAGTCCCGTTTCTCTCGCCACTTCTTCCCGAAATTGCCAAACATCGTTCGTAATGATGTTAAGTGCAAAATCGAGGCCCGTAAAAATCGCGGCAATGCCAGCCGCGAGAACTTACATAAGTACTCTGATGATGCGGTTCGCTTTGGTCTAAAGCGAGCGCATTTTATTGAGAACAAATTTAGCTTTGTTGATACCCGAAATGGGGCAAACAACGAAAGGCTTAGTCACCATATTTTGATGAATGACCAAGCCATTAAAAAGCTAGCCGCTCAAATTTCTGATGAGAATAACTTGATGCTGGTTCACGCTGATAGTGAAAGCGCGACCTCTTTTTTGGCTTTGATGTGGAATATCTACCAAGAGCAATCTAATAACCTGCGCTCTGTTCATCTCAATGCACCCTTTCAGGACGTCGAAAAAATAGATGAAGAGATGCTCAGTATTGCAGTTTTGAAAATGCAGACCGAAGTCTGGATAGAAAAGCGTTTACTCAAATTAAGAGCGCAGTACATCGAGTACGCACAAATTGCCCTTGAGCGAGTAGGCACAGAGAAGCACCAAACCAAATACATATCAGCAATGTCATTTAGTAACTGGAAGATAAAACAGCGTGAGGCTGAGCAGTTCGTAAAGAATATGACCGTATTTAATGACGAAACAGGCGAGCGTTATGCGCTTGCTGATGTGGTTAAACGTACTACCTCCAACCCTGAAAACAGACGTATTGAAATGATGGTGCGCTCAAGAGGGTTTGAAGAGTTGGCGACTGAGCTAGGTTATACGGCTCTGTTCATCACTTGGACATTGCCAAGTAAATATCACCGCGTTTCGTCTAAGTGGAACGGGGCCAGCGTGAAAGAGGGCCATAATAAGTTAATGAGTAAGTGGGCGATTGCTCGCGCCCAACTCTCCAAGCTTGATATTAAATACTTTGGCTTTCGAGTTGCTGAGCCGCACAAAGATGCCACCTCACACGGCCATTATTTTCTCTTCTGCCACGCTGATTGCAAAGATGCGGTGATTGATATCATCAAGTCTACCGCAATTGCTGAGGACAGATACGAATTAGGTGATGACATTTCACCGCGTTTTGATGTGAAAGAGTGCGACCCTGAAAAGGGCGGTGCAACGGCCTACATTGCCAAGTACATATCAAAGAACATCAACGGCAACCACATGCCAGAAAGCAAAGCCCAAGAGGGCGCTTTTATGGCGAGAGCGTGGGCCTCAACGCATGGCATTCGCCAGTTTCAACAATTTGGTGGCTCGCCTGTTTCGCTTTGGCGAAACTTAAGAAAAGCCAAACCCCAACAAACCTTAATAGATTCCAAACTTGAAGAGCTGCGCCAAGCGGCTGATTCGTCTAAATGGAAGCTGTTTTGTCAGTTAGCCAGCAGTGCAAAAATTGAGTACGAGAAAAAGAAAAACAAATACGGGGAAACCGTTTCAAAAATCATTGGTTTCTCTTGGCTTGGGAAAGTCATCGAAACCGCCAGCGAACACTATTCATTAATAAAAACCAAAGATGTAGCGCGTCATGCTCTTGCACTTGATCTGAAAAAGAAACGGAGTTTCGCCCCTTGGAGCACTGAAAATAACTGTAACCAAGCTTTAAAACAGATGCTTAGTGATACGACGGGATGGAGTTTAGACGGGGTGCAGTGCCTTATTAAACCGCTGTTGATGGGGGGTAAAGTTCCTATCGATAAACATCAAACCCTATGCATTAGAAATAATCGATTAATAGCCACGTGAGGACACCATGTTAGAGAGACAGCAAAACATACAACAATTGATTGAAGACCGCGCACAGCTCAAAGAGGCGCTGAAAAATGCTACTGATGGCGTGAGCTTGCAATCGGTGATGTTCAATCCAAGCAAAGCATTAAAAGCGGTGCCTATTGTCGGTCAGCTTTTAGAGAACAATGAACTGATGATTAGCGACTTGAACGAAAGAATTATTCATTTGGAGGCTTTGGACCATGGCAAGTAAAAACCCCGTTAAGGGATACATTTTGTGCCCGACTCATGGATGCGGTGAGGTGTGTACTGTTCATGCCGTGGGCGAGCATAAAGCAATAACCGAGGGAGAAACCCCTAAGAATAAACGCAGATTGGGGCAGCTCTATTTGATTTGTCCTGAATGTAAAACCAACCAGCAAGCTGGGAAGCCGTTTCAAACGTGGTTAGCCAGTGGGATGCAAACCACCGCCGAAGCGGTTCACCTTAATAGCAATTGTCCTACCGTAACCCCAAAGCCTGAAAAGGTGGTTAGCGAAGTGGTTACTAAACCACTTCTAACCAGTGACAGCAAGGGATTGGACGATAGTGAGTTAACCAATTCTAACCACTCAGAAACCAGTGACAGTAACCTAATAGGCTGGGTAGTGGGTTTAATGATTATCTGTATGGGGCTGTTCTTCATGGCCTCCAATAAAACAAAAGAGGCATAACATGGAAGCAACTATTGAAAACGAAACCATCAACCGAGACACACAAGCTGAACTTGCCGCCAGTGAGTTAGATAGCATTGAGCGACCATCTATTGATGAAGAGCCGCAAAGCACAGAAGACACCGCCACTGAGAATACGCCTGAAGAGTTTGACCCCGCAGTAGGCGCGGCCATGATGGATTACGGCCTTAGCTTTGTTGAAATGACTCTGCAAGGTGTGCTCGATGTTCCTGAGTTTGAATTCAACAAAGAGAGCCGCACAAAGTTTGTGGCAGCGTCCGAGCCAATGCTCAGTAAATACGGCCCTACGTGGTTAGGTTGGTTTGATGAGTACAAGGTTGAAATCAGTTTTACCTGTGCGGCCTTATCATTGATTGGCGGCTCTGCGATGCAAATTAAGCGCTTACAAGCGGCTAAAGTGGTTAACGAGCCTGAGCCTAGTGAGTCAGTTGAAACTGAAGATAACAGCGCGGAGGTAGTGCATGTTCCAACCACCGCAACCCATTAATAAAAACAACGCCCTTAACGCTGAGCATGTCAGTTATTTAGGCACAACAGGCAGTTGTAAAACTACAGCTATTCGAAAGCTTGGGTTTATCAAAAAAAGCGATCAGGTGTTGTTCTTTGACCCCTATGAAGACCATAGCAATAAAGCCTTTTTAGGCTTGAAAGTGCGTAAGTTCACCGACTGGGGCGAGTTTTACCGAGCCGCTTGGAAAGCCAGAAAAGGCACTGGCGCGTTTCGTCTTGCTATGGTCGGTAAAGAGCGAACCCCTGAGAACTTAGAGCTGTTTGCTCGCATTGCATGGTCATTGGGTAATGGAAACCACAAAAAGCGGTTACATACGGTGGTTGAAGAGCTGGCAAAGTTCACTAAAAGTGCAGGAAAATTGGACGGGGTAGCAGGGGAGCTATGGACAGGTGGTCGCGGCTTTGGGCTTATCATGCACACTACTTTTCAGCGCGGCCAAGAGGTACCAAAAACCGTGTTGGATGAATCTGCACATTTCTATATTGGCGCGGTGGGTAGTAGTCGGGGTGCTAAGTACGTGGGTGAATATCTCGACGTTCCCGTAGAGGCGATTTTATCGCTGCAAACCTTTCGTGATACCCAAACCCACGCGGATTACATTCTAAAATCGCCCGGTATCGGCAACTGGAAACAGCACAAAATCGACCCTCGAAAATAGAATGTAAACCTAATAGGTTAAAGCTCTAACCTAATAGGCTTAACCCACTGGTTAATTAATCAAGCGCTTCTTATGGTGATGGTGTTTTCAACGTGAAAATACTTAACTCATAAGAGGCGTTTTTTTATGAAACTCAATGCGAAAAACATTGCGAAAGTGGCGGTCATTAGTGCGGGTGTTTCTGCGGCCATCATCTTTGCTGTAAATAACAACGTTCTAGGGCTTGAAAAAGCACTGGGTAAATCAGGCTGGTTCTAGGGAGTTGTCATGTCAGTTAAACCATTAAAGTTAAATTCCATGACAGGTGCTAAGTGGGGCGAAAAAGGCACACTTCAAATCCCTGTTGGCCCAACTTATCAAGAGCTGATTTTAGAAACTAACGCAACAGCGGCAGAGCTTGAACGTGTTTCTATTATGCTTAACACCACTGAGATTTACGTGTTAACAGGCTCAGAGCTTCTTATGCTTGAGCTGTATAAAAAGATTGAAGCAACAGCGGGCATTTTTGTGATCCCTTTTGCCGATATTGTCGCCCGTACTCAAAACGGGGTTCGTTATACAGGTCTTGTAACCGAGCTTGGCGATAACATCACGCTAGATATCCAGTTCAAAGCTAAAGCGGCAGGCGCAGACCCATTAACGATTCAAACATGGGCGCACGTAACAGCGGCAGAGCCGATGCGTGTCGTGGTGCCGCACATTAAGCGCCAAACCATGTCAGCCAATGCGCAAGGTGAGAACGAATTCACTTCCTTGGTGGCAAGTCCTCATATTGCGATTCGTCGCATGCACTTTAAACACGCCAATATCACCAAGATGAAAATTGAGCGTGATTTCAACAAAGAGTATGAAGCAACCAAGCTGATTAACACCGCCAATACCAAACGCAATGAGCGAACCCCACAAGCAGGGTATTTTCATTTCGACCCAATTGTGCGCGGTTTTTCTATCAATGATTTGTTTCCAACAGCTCACAGCTCAAACCTAACCTTTACGGTCACAACTTCAGATATTGCAGGTTCAATTCCTATCTTGGTTGAGTCGGTAGAAGTGGTTCGCCCTGAGATGTTGCAACGCAACCAGTAAGGCGCAGTTATGAGCTTTTTTGATGATCTAATGGAGTTCGGTGAGGGGGCTTTGGAAGCGGTAGGGGAGCAATCAGATTGGTTGTTTCCAACTGACGATAAAACCAGTAACCCAGCCGCAACGCAGCAGCCAACACAGACTTTTGCAGACGATAACGGCAATGCGGTGACCACACCACAAGGCAGTGTGAATGCAAAAGACAATACCTTGTTGTATCTCGGTGGTGGTATCGGTCTGCTCTTGGTGCTGATGCTCTTCATGTTTGCCATGAAAAAGTAAGGAGAGGTTTATGCCTTTAATTTTTTGGGGACTGGGCGGCTTGGGTGTCGGTGGCGCGTTGGGTATTAGCTTGAGTGATGGCTTAAAGCAGATCACCTATTTCTTAATCTTGGTCTCTCTTATTTGGGCTGTATTCAAGATGGGAGTGTTTAGCTGATGTTAGGTGCAATGACTTCCTTAACAGGTGGTGGCGGTTTATCCGCTGGCGGCGGTGGCCCATCAACGGCCAGTAGCAACACCTCAACCACCAACAACAGCGGCTTTACGGGCGGCTCTGTCAATATGGGCAGTAACAACGGCTTTCCAGCTTGGGCGATTGTATTGATTGCTTTGGTTGCTTTGTATGTTTTCACTCGAAAGTGATCTGATTGTTTGCGACTGGCAGTACGCCAAGCCGAGGCTGAAACACGCCCTTGGTGATTACTGGCAACATGCAGAGCAATCCATTAACGAGGGGAAAGAGCAAAGCTACACCGTTGGCGATACGTTCATGTTGCTGCGCGGAGAGAAAGACAGCAGCGGCAATAAAGAGCTGGTTGTTGTTGGGCTTGATGGGGACATGGCCGCTGGAACCATGGCGGCTATCAACCATGCCAGAATAAATAATTTTGACTCGATTCGAGCGCATTTCTTTAGACCAGGTGCGGAGCGTTTTATTAAACGTGCTCTTAAATGCCCTGTATTTGAAGTGGAAAAACGCGGTAAATCTGAGCGAGTCTTGCGAATAAGGTTTAACGATATGGGCGGTTCAAGTTCGTCATCTAATGAAACCACCACAACCACAACAACCGAAAGCAACAGCGGAACGGCTGCGGTCAGTGGTGATAACTGGGGGGCTAATATTTCAGGTGTCAGTAAATCTGAAATCAACCTCACCATGACTGATAACGGGGCGGTCATGGCGGCTGGGAAAATGGCCGAAGAAGCTCTGAATTTTGGAGGGTTGGCGCTAGCCAGTAATAGCGAAGTCAGCAGCCATGCGATTGATGCTATCAAAAGTATGGCGGGCCAACAGAGCGCGACTACTAAAGCGGCCATAGGTATGGCAAACGCAGCTAAGGCGCAGAGCAAACGGGCGAAGTTGATTCGAATAACAACGCACTGAAAACCATTGCGACTATTGCAGGGATTGTCGGGACGATTGTGGCGGTTGTGGTTGCGGTAAGGAGTTCAAGCTAATGAAACAGCAAATAACCATTTCAAGCGGTGATTTTTATCGCTTCAACGCAGGGCAAGCAGGGCGCTTTCTTATTTTAAGAGAGGCAAGTCAAAGCGTGATATTGCGCGGTGATGCTTTGCGACCGCTTGAGATTGAGCGCGGTGATACGGTTGATGTGTCTGCTTATGATGAGCTTGAGTTTCACAACAACAATGAAACCAGTGTGTATGTTGAGTACCAAGTGGCCGATGTAGAGCTGCGCATTAAATCCAGTTCTACGGCCATCAATGGTGCGCTTAATGTGAATCGGATCTCTGAGCCTGTTGTGGTAGCAAGAATTCAAGAGCCGCTTGATATTGCAGTGACCATTCCAGATGTTCAGGTAACAGTTCCCACGGTAGATGTGGCGTTTCCTGCTAGCTTGGAGGTGTCGAACTTTCCAGTTCCTGCAAGTTTTCCAACTAGCATGGCGGTGTCAAACTTCCCTGCACCGCCAAGTACGCAACAAGTCATTGATAAGCCTCTAAGCACAAATGCTTTGCCTGACGTTGTTCTTGATGGGCAGAAAACCATTGCGGCCAATCCTGCGAGGCAAGGAGTGATATTGCAAGCGGCTGATAGTAATACTGGGCCGTTAATCATTGGCGGTTTCTTGCGTTTAAATGCAGGGGGCGTGACCACGCTTCCAGCGTCAAACGCTTTGACCGTTTCCGGTGTTAACGGTGACACGCTCTATTGTGGGGAGGTGCTGTAATGTTTGCTGCCTTTGTTTTTAATCCGCCAATTATCGTGAAAGATCCGTTATCTGATGGTTATGCGTCAGGTGATTATAAAATTCATGGTGGAACCTTGCTTGATATACCTCAAGGGTGGGTATTGGCCGATGGTCTAAACGGCACTATGGACTTTCGTGATAGAGCCATTTGCGGCGTGGGTGATAGCTGGGTTGCAGGCAGCAAGTTCGGCTCAAAAATCAACAATGTGACATCGGCGACTTTGTCAAAATCTCAAATACCAGCACACGCACATCAAAGCAGCCGCTTTCGTATTTCAGCATCAGGTGGAAATGCTAAAGGAAGTAACTCCGCACAGAATTACGCGCAATACACCAATGTAAGTACAACAAGCGAAGGGGGAAGTCAGTCTCACAATCACAGCGTATCAACCTTTCAACCCTCAATTGCAGTCATATGGATAATGAAATTATGAAAATAACAGCGGTAACAATTGACCAGATAATCGTTATTGATGGGGTGGTTGCCAACCTATCGAACACTGGCGGTTTTGAAATGCGCGGTGGTGAATGGGCCATTCAGTTTGATAGCAATGTCGGTGCTGGCCATGTCGAATACACCGACCGACGACTCACTAAAGACATTAACCAAGCTGAGTTCGATGCGAAATACGCATGGCTGCTTATCGAGCATAAGAATTACATTGATTTGGTTGCTGAGCAAGAAGCGCTACTCATCGCGCAACAAGAAGCCCTTGCAAGCGCAGAGCCTGCGCCTGTGGTTTAAGCGATAAAGTGGGGTGAGTCATGAATAGAGTGTTTCTGATATTGCCTGTGTTGATTGTAGGGGCGTTGATGCTGCTAAAGGATAAAGAGCCAGCCGCGCAGATACGCCCAGAGAGTGAGCCTGATTGGTGGGATGACATTATGTATAGATTAGGACAAAGAAGCTTAGAGCGCTTAACAGGCGTTCATCCTGACATGGTGCGATTGGTAAAGCGTGCCATTCAAATTACCGCGATTGATTTTAGTGTGGGTGAAGGAGTGCGCGAGCTTGAAAGGCAACGTGAGCTTTTCAATGAGGGTAAAACCACCACGCTCAACAGCCGACACTTAACAGGTCATGCGGTTGATTTGTGGGCCTTGGATGGTGGCGTGGTGTCATGGGATTGGAAGTTCTATCATCAAATTGCGGATGCCATGAAGCAAGCAAGCCGAGAGCTGAATATCCCGATTATTTGGGGCGGTGATTGGACAAGCTTTAAAGATGGGCCTCACTTTGAGCTGTCTTGGGAGAAGTACCCACGATGATAGGGTTAATCAGCACGCTATTCACTGGCGGCATGAATATTTTTAAAAGCCGTCAACAAATCAAAGCGAAGAAACAAGAGCGAAGTGATCGCATTGAAGAGGTGAAAACCCAAGCCAAAATCAAGCGCATTGAGCAAGGTGATAATAACGCGGCCAAGCTCGATGAGCTGAGTATTGCTGACCGTGGTTGGAAAGATGAGTACTTATTGATTCTGACGACTGCGCCTTTGTTTCTCGCGTTTATTCCCGACTTTGCGCAGTACGTGAAAATGGGGTTTGATGCGCTAAATACCAGCGTTCCTGAGTACTACTGGTACGCCCTTGCCATGATTTACATTGATACGTTTGGTTTTAGGCGAATGCTGCGCGTTGCGGTTGAGCACTGGCTTAACAAAAAGTTTGGGGGTGGCAATGGAGTTAGTTGAGTTGTTTACATCACTTAACGGTATGGGCCTGTCACCGTCCGTTGTTGCGCTGATTGTTTTATTGTGGAAACAAGACAAGCGCTTAACCATCATTGAGACAATCTTAAAGAGGAAAAAATAATGTCTAGAGTGGGATTGAAAGCGAACGGGAAGCTTAAGAAAGGGTATAAATTTAAGAAGGGTGGAAGAGTAGTGAAAGTAATATCGAAAAGGCAATAGATAAAAGCCCGCACAATATGCGGGCTTTTTTATTTATCCACCAATTTTAAATTTGAAACATTTAGCTGTTTTGGGATAAACCCATTCACCTGAACGCCAGTGTTTAAAGCGTGAACAATATACATAACCATCTTTAACATACGAATCATTGGAATTTGACATAATGAACCCTATTATTTGTTATTAATTATACAAGGGCACCAAAGGCATAGCTGGCGACCTACACATTGACATGTTTGTTCTTTAAAACAATCTTTTTTATCGAGCATTTTTAGCTCTCCTAAATATAGGTTTGTAGTGGGGCAAGATTGATTTTTTATCAATGAACAGGTACTATTTAGTTTCTGACGCTGTTAGCACTTGTTCTTGATAAGAGCAATCTTGCAGTTTAAAAAAGGTATCCACTAGTGGATACCTTTTTTATTTCTCTTCTTCATGCATATCTAGTTTTAACTGAAACGTCACGTCTCCTTCTCCATATTGGATTTTATCATTTTCATGTACATATCGAACCTTGTTGATTTTAAGGTTCTTGCTTTTACTTTCAATTTCTAAGAAATTTGGCAATGAATTTTTATAAGTTAATCGAATTATGCCAGCCGATAATTCATTATCTTTAGTTTGCTGACTTATGGTTACACCTGAGCGGTCATTAGTTCTTATGACGCGACAGACAGTATTATTAGCTGCAAATTGTATATGAACTTTATTGCCATATGTTAACTTGCTAGCATCCATGCACTCTTTTGTCAGCCTAAACAGCATCTCATTTTTTTTAGTCTTAAAACTATGAGTGATACTTACAGGATCGTTTGAGCCAGATCTTCCTGATGTTGCTGTAGCTGTTTTAAAATCTAAATCATCGAACATTTGTAAACTCCTTGCTTTCAATTCTCGCATTATACCTCTGATCTGCAATTGCGCGCAACTCTATGCGATTAAAAATTTTAATTCTTTTCCATATTTTGTTTTTAATTGTTTTGGTTCTGACGCTACAGTCAGTAATTGTTTCACGCAACTCAAATAACGTAACGCGAATTGCGTGCTTATGATAACTAATTATCGCGCACCATTTTTGCTTATGATAACTGTTTATTAGCACCCTAGTGGTGTGCTAATAATCAAAGTCATTCACTGTCTCTGTTGGGTTTAATGAGTTTGCTTGTCTTTTTTGAATTTTAGATTTGTTAAATGGCCCCATTTCACCCGTCAAAGTATCCTTATTTCGCCCAAATGACCCTATTTTGAGTTGTGTTCCGTCTTGAGTTTTCTTGAATGGGGTCATTTGTATTTTTATTTGTTTTTTATTTGCTGTGTAGTTTGTGCGGAAATAGTTGCGTGTACACCTGCCATAAAATATTCAAATTCCTATGCCCTGTTACTTGAGCTACTTCTTCTATCGAATAGCCTTTTTCAAATAGTCGACTCGCGCCCTCTCTTCTTAAATCGTGATAACGCAAATCTTCAATGCCTAAGCTGTTTCGTACTCGCTGGAATCCAGCGGTAACGCTTCCTGAGTTGTATGGAAAGATGAGAGCGCCTTTCTTTTCTTGCTTTAATACGATGTCATAAGAGCCAGCAAGCAATGGCACTAGCATATGGTTGCCCTCTTTTTTACGTGGGTCTTTTCTGTCCCTGACGGTTATCGTTTTATGCTCTTCGTGTAAGTCATCCCAACGCAGAGCGCATACTTCACCAATGCGCATACAGGTTAAAATGCTAAATTCGAGAATGTCGATAAATGGAATTCGTATTTTTCCGTTTGATCTGAAATCCTGCCTTGCCTCTAATCCCTCACGTAATCTATCGAGTTCGTGCTCAGTTGGTCGTCGGGTTCTTTTTTGGCTCTTACCGATTAACCCCATATCAATAAGAACGGGAACCGCTTCATCAAAGATTGAGAAATTAGCCTCAATATTAAATACAGGTTTGGCTTTTTTCATCACTGATCGCAAATAGGCAATATCGTGATAAATAGTTGCTGGTTTAGCCCCCGCACCTCGTCGGTTTCTGCAATGCTCAACAAGCTCGCTTGTTTTCAGTTCGCGGCTATCGATTTCGCCAATATCACAATCTCTAAGCATGAGAATGACATAGCGTTTTGTACGGCCAGTGTTATCCCATAAATCACGGTCATTAATGAACATGTCTATCAGTACCCCTAGGGAGACTGATTTAGCTTTGTTTAACCCCTCGCTTTCAATATCGTTGACACGTTTACGGCCAAAAGCGCGAGCAAGCTCTTTTTTCCTGAACGTTTTAGATTCACGGTGTATAATCTTCTGATTCTTTTTAACGACTAGGGTCGTTTTAAATCGTGCTTCACCGTTTTTTAGCTTACGTGTTTCAATTGAAAAAGAGGCCATCGTCCAACTCCAAAAGGGGTACTGTCGGGGGTACTATAGTACGAAATTCGCGTTAATTACAGGCGTTTCATGGTTATATATACAGTGCTTTTAATGAGGTCTATTAGTGTCAAAGCTAGAAAATACAAGTAATTACCCTATGCAGCGCTTCAGCGTTGCCCCGATGCTAGATTGGACGGATAGACACTGCCGTTATTTCCTCCGCTTATTAAGTGAAAACACACTACTTTATACAGAGATGGTGACAACAGGAGCTATTATTCATGGGCGCGGTGATTTCCTAAAGTACAGCGAGAGTGAGCATCCAGTTGCATTACAGCTTGGTGGGTCAAACCCAACGGATCTAGCGCACTGTGCAAAACTGGCGTTTGAACGTGGCTACGATGAAATTAACTTGAACGTGGGTTGCCCATCGGATCGAGTCCAAAATGGGCGTTTTGGCGCCTGTTTAATGGCGGAGCCACAGCTAGTGGCTGAGTGCGTTAGCGCCATGCGTGAGGTCGTAGATATTCCTGTCACAGTGAAAACGCGAATCGGAATCGACGATCAAGACTCTTACCAATTTTTGACGGATTTTGTGGGTACGGTACATGAGAAAGGGGGCTGCGATCAGTTCACCATTCATGCACGTAAAGCGTGGCTTAATGGCCTGAGTCCAAAAGAGAATCGAGAGATTCCACCGCTGGATTACCCAAGAGCGTACCAATTAAAAACCGATTTTCCGCAGTTGGTGATTGCGGTGAATGGAGGCATTAAAACCTTAGAAGAGTCTAAGGAGCACTTGCAGCATTTAGATGGTGTGATGATTGGGCGTGAAGCGTATCAAAATCCATTTTTGTTAGCTGAAGTGGATCAGCAGCTATTTAACAGCGATAAAGCGGTGGTGAAACGCAGTGATGTGGTTCGTGCGATGTACCCGTATATTGAGCAGCAGTTAACGGAAGGGGCGCGTTTAGGTCACATGACGCGACATATGATTGGTCTATTTCAAAGTATGCCAGGTGGAAGGCAGTGGCGTCGATACATCAGCGAAAATGCACATAAACCGGGTGCCGGGATTGAGGTGGTAGAAGCCGCATTGGAAAAAATTCCGAGTGAACTCAATCTGTAATTAACGATTTGGCGAAATTTACCGTGTTGTTGGTAAATTGCACCATGATTCGGTTGTTTACAATAAAACCACTGGACAAGAAATTGTTGGTGGTTTTTTAATGCGTTGAATTTAAAGAGATAATTATTTGTTACATAACTTGGCCTGATTACTGCAAAGGAAATACATATAGTAAGTCTCGTTCTAATATCATTTTTTTATTGAATTGAGACGAAATCAAAAGAGGAAAACAGGTATGTTAGAAATATTATTCTTACTCGGCTTTGCATTTATTTTGATGTTTACCGGCGTCACGATGATCAGTTTAATTGCCGCTACGGTAGTGGGATTTATTATTATGCTATTAGCGGGAATGGTGGGCGTAATGTTGAAAATGCTGCCATGGATTATTGTGATTGCTGTTGGTGTATGGTTCTTTAAACACAAAGTGAGTGATCAGAAATACGGTCGATAGAGAGGCTGTAATGATCCACGGCATTTGCTATAGTGTGATACTAATCAATACTTAAACATCTGCTCGTATGAATGCAGTGTGGAGACTCCAATGAACCAGCTTTCACTACCACTTATTACCGCTTTAATCAGCAGTAGTGTGGCATTGCCTACCATGGCAGAATCAACAACTGATGTTGTCGTGGGAGCGGAAGTTTGGGCTTTCAATACTAAGATTAAAGATAGCCATAAGAAGGGTGACACCACTGGAGCCTTTTATGTGGCGGTTGAACATCAAATTCCGTATGCCCCAGATATTAAACTGCGTTACACCCCTGTGGATACTAAAGAGGTTAGTTTCGACCAAACGGACATCACTCTCTATTATGAGGTGCTGACCACGAACGAAATCTCGTTTGATGTAGGTATGACGATGATGAATTTTGCTAACGGCGAGTTTACCAGTAATGATGGCCAGAACTTTACCTTTAGTGAGTGGGAGATGAACTGGTACGCTGATGCCACGCTATTGATCCCAGATACCAACTTTCATATCTTCGGCCAGTTTGATTTCGGCTCTAGCGGTGAAACTCGTACAATGGATGGCCAAGCTGGCGTGCAGTACCGCCGTAAACTCTTCGATAGTAATATGGACATCAAAGTGGGCTATCGCGTAATGGATCATGAGTTTGGTTATTTTGAAGGGTTAGATAACCTTGAAGGCAATGCAAGAGTAGATGGTTGGTTTGCCGGTGTTGCGTTCCGTTTCTAATACTGGCATGACAGAACACTGAACAGCATAAGGCGCTATTGTTATCAATAGCGCCTTTTTTATATCTTATTGGGATAATAACTGCGGAAAAATGGGCAATTATCGATTTATAGACCATGCTTATCTAAAGATACTGCTGGAGAAATCGTCAATGACTTTGAGTGAATTGAAACTACTGTACCGTGAAGATGAATTAGTTGAAGCCGTAATTGAACCCTCTGTGGAAGAGCACATGTGGATTGTCGAATTTAGACACTCTGGCGGAGGGTTGATGCTACTTACTGATATGAAAGGCAGTGAAGTTCACTACCACGATCTTGATTCTGCTTCTAAGAGTGCGCTGGCGGTGGGCTTTAGACAAGTTCGTATTGCCAGCTAATTAAGAACACTGACCCCTACGCAACCCTCTCCTTACTACTAAAAGTTATAAAACATTCTTATCTATTCTTTCTTGTTATTTAAAAGAGTGGCTACTCTATAACCTCATAATGAATGAGTGTGTAATGAATAGGGAAGTCGTGTCATGTTACCGAAGGATTTGTCCGCAATAGCAGGCCCACTGAATGACCAACAAATAGGTCAACTACAACAAGCAAGCCAAGAGCTATCATCTCAACAGATGGCATGGGTGAGCGGTTACTTTTGGGGGTTAAGCCAGAATCAAACTGCCGAGTCACACCCCACTGTCTCTTTATCCGCCGCGGCAGAGCCTGCGGGCAAGTTAACTATTATCTTTGCGTCACAAACTGGTAATGCCAAAGGAGTAGCGGAAGCTCTTAAAGCCGAAGCTGCAGCTAATGGAATGGCGGTAGAGCTCTTTGATGCCAGCGATTACAAAGGTAAAAACCTTGCCAAAGAGAGTCACGTCATCATTGTGGCTTCAACTAACGGTGAAGGGGAAGCGCCTGATAACGCTTTAACTCTGCATGAATTTTTGCAATCTAAAAAAGCGCCAAAGCTCAATAACCTGAAGTACGCTGTTATTGGTTTAGGGGATTCGAGCTACGAATTTTTCTGTCAAACCGCTAAAGATTTTGACCAATACCTCTCTAAGCTAGGTGCTCAACCTATTGTTGAACGTTTAGATTGTGATGTGGACTATGACGCAGCAGCTGCTGAATGGCGTCAACAAGCGTTAGTGAAAGTAAAAGAGACGCTTTCAACGGGAGCGGCAGAAGTTATTCAACTGCCTGTTGGTCAGCAAAGTACGCATTCACACTATTCGAAGAAAAATCCATACACAGCCACGCTGCTGACTAACCAGAAGATCACGGGCAGAGATTCAAGCAAAGATGTGCGCCATATCGAAATTGATTTAGAAGGTTCAGGTTTACGTTATCAGCCGGGTGATGCTTTGGGGGTATGGTTTGAAAACAGCACCATACTAGCGGAGCAACTGCTCACAACCATCGGATTGGATGGTTCCGAAAAAGTGGAGGTTGATGGGGAATCACTGAGCATTCAAGAGGCGCTGATCGCTCACTATGAGATCACCGCAGCTAACCCCCAGCTTGTCAGCAAATTTGCAGAGCTATCAGGCAGTAAAAAATTACTAAAGCTGGTGGAAGATAAAGATAGGCTACGTGAATACGCAGGGATCACTCAGGTGATTGACCTGTTTGCTGAGAAGAAAACCAAACTCAGTGCCGAGCAGTTACAAAGTGTATTAAGACGATTGACACCGCGTCTCTACTCTATTGCATCTAGCCAAGCAGAGGTGGATGAGGAGGTACACTTAACGGTTGGTTTGGTTGAGTATCAAAAAGCGGAACAAGATCGTTTCGGTGGTGCTTCTAGCTTCCTATCTCACCGCCTGGAAGAGGGGGGAGAGGTTAAGGTGTTCGTTGAGCACAACAATAACTTCAAACTACCTGCGGATGATTCATCCCCAATTATCATGGTTGGTCCAGGCACGGGTATTGCCCCTTTCCGTTCGTTTGTTCAAGAGCGAGAGAACCGAGATGCAACTGGAAAAAACTGGGTGCTGTTTGGTGACCGCACGTTTACCGAAGATTTTTTGTATCAAACCGAGTGGCAAAAGTACCTCAAAGATGGCGTTGTGACTCAATTGGATGTGGCCTTTAGCCGTGACCAGAAGCAGAAAGTCTATATACAAGACCGCTTATTAGAAAATGCAGAACAGGTATGGCAGTGGCTGCAAGAAGGCGCTTATGTGTACGTCTGTGGTGATGCGACTCGTATGGCAAAAGATGTGAATGAAGCGTTGATCAGTGTGGTTGAGCAGCAAGGTGAACAGAGCCGAGAGCAAGCTGAAGAGTTTGTGAATAACTTAAGAAAAGAGAAACGCTACCAAAGGGACACATACTAATGGATAAGACCAATAAAGAACTTAAGTTATCGGATAACGAACGCCTAAAAAGAGAGAGTAACTTCTTACGCGGCAGTATCGAGAAAGATTTGGGTGATCGCATTACGGGCGGATTTACTGCTGATAACTTCCAGCTGATTCGATTCCACGGTATGTATCAACAAGATGATCGTGATTTTCGCTCAGAGCGTATTAAGCAAAAGTTAGAGCCTTTGCATAATGTGATGTTACGTGCCCGTATGCCGGGTGGAGTGATCACGCCAAAACAGTGGTTAGCGATTGATAAATTTGCAGAAGAGCACACCTCATACGGCAGCTTGAGAATAACGACTCGCCAGACTTTTCAGTTTCATGGGGTATTAAAACCAAACATTAAATTGATGCACCAAACGTTGAATAAAATTGGTATTGATTCGATTGCTACCGCGGGTGATGTAAACCGAAACGTACTGTGTACCACTAATCCGGTGGAGTCAGAGTTGCATCAAGAAGCGTATGAGTGGGCGAAGAAAATCAGTGAGCACTTGTTACCAAAAACGCGAGCATATGCTGAAATTTGGCTCGATGGTGAGCGCCTTGAAACCACCGATGAAGAGCCTATTTTAGGTAGCACTTATCTGCCACGTAAGTTTAAAACTACCGTGGTGATTCCGC
This sequence comes from Aliivibrio kagoshimensis, assembly GCF_050337105.1. NCBI lineage: Bacteria > Pseudomonadati > Pseudomonadota > Gammaproteobacteria > Vibrionales > Vibrionaceae > Aliivibrio > Aliivibrio kagoshimensis. The sequence goes on along the minus strand of NZ_JAKJSQ010000005.1, from coordinate 186,022 downwards.
CGCAAAATGATGTGGATGTACATGCGAATGATCTCAATTTCGTTGCGATTGCTGAACAGGGGAAACTGATCGGATTTAACGTATTAGTCGGTGGTGGATTGGCAATGACCCACGGTGATACTTCAACCTATCCACGCCGTGCGGATGATTTTGGTTTTGTGCCGCTTGAGAAAACCCTAGAGGTTGCAGCAGCAGTGGTGACTACGCAGCGAGATTGGGGTAACCGCTCTAATCGCAAAAACGCAAAAACTAAGTACACCTTAGACCGTGTAGGTGTTGATGTGTTTAAAGCGGAAGTCGAGTCTCGTGCTGGCATTCAGTTTGAGGCCAGTCGCCCTTATGAGTTTACTGAACGTGGTGATCGCATTGGTTGGGTTGAGGGTATTGACGGTAAACACCATTTGGCTCTGTTTATCGAAAATGGACGCTTGCTTGATTTTTCAGGAAAACCACTGAAAACCGGTGTGGCTGAAATCGCTAAGGTGCACACGGGTGACTTTAGAATGACCGCCAACCAGAATTTAATTGTGGCAGGTGTTGATGCCGAAAATAAAGCGCAGATAGAGCAGATTGCACGTGAGCATGGGTTGATTGATGACGCTGTTAGTGAGCAGCGTAAAAACTCAATGGCGTGTGTTGCTTTCCCGACGTGTCCATTAGCGATGGCCGAAGCGGAGCGTTTTTTACCCCAGTTTGTCACCGATGTTGAGACAATTTTAGCGAAGCATCAATTACCGGAAGAGGAGAATATCATCTTACGAGTAACAGGGTGTCCAAATGGGTGTGGTCGAGCGATGCTGGCTGAGATTGGGTTAGTGGGTAAAGCGCCTGGTCGTTATAACCTGCATCTTGGTGGTAATCGCAGTGGTACTCGAGTACCTAAAATGTATAAAGAGAACATCACAGAAGCACAGATCTTGGATGAGATTGATAGTTTAGTGGGGCGCTGGGCGACAGAGCGCCAAGAGGGTGAAAGCTTTGGTGACTTTACTATTCGTACCCATATTGTGGCTGAAGTGATTATTTCTTCGAGGGATTTTTATGCCTAATACTCTATTTTCGGAACCCAACAACGCGGTAAGTGGATCGGATAACCAAGTCACTAAATTGACTCTGGATACGTTACTGTCACTGAATAAAGTGGATCAGATCTTAACGCTAGCGCAAATTAACGCTGAGTTGGAAGAGATGACCGCTCAACAGCGTATTACTTGGGCACTCGAGAACTTAGACGGGGTCTCTGTCGTATCATCGAGTTTTGGTATTCAAGCGGCTGTCATGCTGAAATTGGTGACAGACGCTCAACCAGAGATTCCAGTGGTACTTACAGACACCGGGTATCTGTTCCCTGAAACCTACCAATTCATTGATGAGTTAAGCGACACCTTACAACTTAACTTGCAAGTTTTTCGAGCTAAAGAGAGCCCAGTGTGGCAAGAGGCGAGATATGGGCAGTTGTGGGATAATGGCGTTCAAGGTATTAAGCAGTATAACTTGATCAATAAAGTAGAACCGATGCGTCGTGCGTTTGAAGAGTTGAATGTCTCAGTCTGGTTCTCGGGGCTGCGCCGTGAGCAATCAAACAGTCGAGCGACGCTGCCGATTCTTGCGATTCAAAATGGTGTGTTTAAGTTTTTACCGATCATCGATTGGAGTAACAAAGATGTTCACCACTATTTAGAACAGGCTGCATTGCCTTATCACCCATTAAGAGAGCAAGGTTATCTGTCGGTTGGGGATACGCATACCACTCAGAAGTGGGAGCCTGGAATGAGTGAAGAGCAGACTCGATTCTTTGGACTGCAGCGAGAGTGTGGTTTGCATGAGGACCCCCAAGAAGAGGCGGGATCAGGTATTTAAATGAAGTCGAGGCATGAAAATGCCTCGTCTTTTTTTATCCCCACAGTTTGCCTAACGAACTAACCAGCCCGGTACTGGCATCTTGTGAGCTCAAGTACTTTAAAATCAACGGCGCAAATTGTGTCACCATGCTGCTGTCTAACCCTAATGCGCTAAACACAGTATTCACACTGTCCATATTCCCTAGCATTGATGACATGCCCGCAGGAACCGATGACGTTAAGCTCTCTAGACCTGGAATTTTTGAATTAAGCTCACTCTGTTCTGAACCAGACAAGGAGTTACCAGCAAGCGCTAGAAGAGCCCCTGCGCCACCTGCTGCTTGTTCGGTAGAAACACCCAGTTGCTCGGTTAATAGTCCAACAAGTGGGTTTGATTCGGTAGCGGCCGCATTTTTATCGTCACCAAGCAGGGTGGATAACCCAAAAGCCTGGCTAGTCATAGGTGTGGTGATAAGTAGCAGTGAAGTGATCAAAAGAAGAATTTTTTTCATTGAATGTCGTCCTTGAGTGTTAGAGATGAACATGTTTATTCGGTTGTCTATTATTGTAGCTATAAAAAAAGCGATACCCAAGGCATCGCTTACTATTACGCAGTCACTCTTAGATTAAAGAATGTCTAGTAGTTCAACTTCAAATACTAGTGCAGCGTATGGAGGAATAGATGCACCAGCACCACGCTCGCCATAAGCAAGATCTTGAGGAATAGCAAGTTTCCACTTAGAACCAACAGGCATCAGTTGAAGAGCTTCAACCCAACCTTTGATTACGCCAGTAACAGGGAACTCAGCAGGTTGACCGCGAGTTACAGAGCTATCGAATACTGTACCGTCAGTTAGCATACCGTGGTAGTGAACACGTACAGTTTTGTCAGAAGATGGGATTTCACCCGTACCTTCAGTTAATACTTCGTACTGTAGACCAGATTCTAGAACCGTTACTTCAGAACGTAGAGCATTGTCAGCTAGGAAAGCTTCGCCATCAGCAGCCGCTACTTTAGAGGCTTCAGCGCGAACTTCTTCAGCACGAGTGTGAAGAGCTTGAAGTGCGTTGTTGATTTCGTCAACTTCGATTTCAGGCATGTCGCCAGTTAAAGAGGTAGCGATACCTTTAGCGATAGCAGCAACGTTTAGTCCTTCAAGACCGCTTCCTGCTAGTTGTTGGCCCATTTGTAGACCGATGCCGTAGCTTGCTTTTTGTTCAGTAGTTTCTAGTAGTACTTCAGACATGATGTTCTCTTTTTGTAGTTGATACCAAATTTAGATAAGAAGAATACCAGTTCTAGGTGGCTGGGGTAAACTTTTGATACCTTATAAATGCTTTAAAATAGCATAAAAGATAGAATTTATTGTCTAATCAGTGCTATAACCATTATCAAGCGGTGCATGAAAAGGTGATGCAATGAACCACACAATGAAGAAGCTTTCAGAACACTTTGAGACATCGACAGGTCGAGTGAAATCGCTGTGGCTACTATTGCCCCGGTTTCATCGAAAAGCCATTATCGTTCTATCGTTTGTCACTCTACTGCTGTGGTTACTACCAAGTGGTGAGAGAAACACTATGGATGAGCCATCATTAGGAGTGGAAAGTGAGAGGCGAGGGGTTGAATTAAACACTGATAGCTTAAGTGAGCAACCAAAACAGACTCTTGAACAGAGCGTAAATACTGAGTGGCAAGAGTACGAAGTGAAAGCGGGAGATACCCTCTCTAACGTGTTTCGTAATAACCAACTGCCCTTGAAAGATCTCTACGCTATTGTGAAGGTTGAAGGGGGTGGTAAACCCTTGAGCAACATCAAACAGGGGCAACTGATTCGATATAAGTTGAGCCCCGATGGTCAGTTGGACATTTTACAGCTTGAAAAAGAGGGCAGTAGTGTGATGTTCTTCCGTATGTCCGATGGTAGCTTTGGACGTAGCCGTTAATCGATTACATCATTATTCTGCTTGCTTCAGCGCTTTCTCTAAGCGCATATCAACGTGTGGAATATCATCCTCTAAATACATATCCGAAATGATCACAAATTGGTGTGATTGGTAGAAAGCGGTTAAGTACTGTTGCGCACCAATATCAATGGTCTGTTGTGGCCAATACTCTTCACAATATCCCAGAATCGTGCGCATTAGATCGTGGCCCAAACCACTACCACGTGCTGACTTCTTGGTTGCTACTCTGCCGATGCTGACGTTATTGTAAGTCACTCCTGGTGCGAACAGGCGGGCACAAGCGACGAGTTCATCACCTTGGTACCCTAGGAGGTGGTAGGCTCCATCATCACAATCTTTATCATCCAGTTCTGGGTAAGGGCATGTCTGCTCGACGACAAACACATTCACTCTCAATTGCAAAAGACTGTACAGCTGTACGGTTGACAGCTTATTAAACGGTAGGCAGATCCAGTTCATCATTATCTCTTCTCAATTATTATGTTGTTAGGATAAAAGAATACCGCAGACAAAGCTGCGGTATTTTTATTTTTTAGTGACTAAGTGGAGATGAACTCTATTTATTCAGTTCAATCTGGTAAACCGCAAACCCGTCTTCGTCAGTAGCGACTTTCTTCATTGGRAGCTGACCTTTCTCTTTAATGAAAGAGGCGGCTTTTTCACTCGGGGAAGTCTCAAAACGGATGTCTAATGACTGTTTGCTCTTAATTGGAGCAAATGTCCAGTTATTATCAGCCGTTGGTTTTACCATGCCTTTCTCTTTACTGACACGTGAGATGTAGTTCGCTAGAACAGTACGGTTCTCATCTGGCGAGTTGAAGGCGACAAAGTCAGAGCCTGTTCCTGCAAACTTAGCACCGTACGCACGGTAGTTATTGGTCGCGATTAGGAAAGTCTGCTCAAGATCAATCGGTTTGCCCTGGTATGTTAAGTTAACCACACGTTGTGAATCAGGATTCACTGGCTTACAGCTGCCATCATATTTAGCTGGTTTTGTGACATCGATTTGGTACTCAACACCGTCCATAACATCGAAGTTATAAGTACGGAAACCATCCCAGTTAATTAGCTGCTGCGCTTTAGTGTTATTCACATCAATTTGATTAAATTGACCTGCAGAGCACTCTAGCCACTCTAATACTTCTTTACCGGTTACTTTTAAAGCAACTAAGGTATTTGGGTAGAGGTAGAGATCGGCGGCATTACGGAAAGTCAGTTGTCCAGACTCTACTTCGGTGAAGTTTGATGGATCATTTTTACGGCCACCCGCTTTAAACGGCGCAGCAGCAGAAAGTACAGGGATACCATCTAAATCTGGGTCGCCTTGGATAAAGCGTTCAACGTAATCTTTTTGTGCAAGGTTAACGATTTGCACCGTTGGATCGTCTTGTACTAGAGCTAAATAGCTGTACATCACGTCATCCGCTTTACCAATGGGTTGGTTAACGAAATCTTGTGTTCCTTTATGATCCGCAGCAACGGCTTCAACAATGCCAGCGTCTGCTTCTGCTAGTGCCGTTTTGGTTTTTCTATCGTAGATAGGGCGAGCTTCACTGCTGCCTGACGTTACGGTCCAGCCATTGCCCTCTTTCTCAAGAGTTAGATCCATGATGCCCACATGACTGCCCCAGCGTCCTGCCATAACAGCGGTTACACCATTGATGGTGCCATTTTTGCTGTCCACACCAGGAATATTGTCAAATGATTTACTTGGGAATACAGCGTGAGAGTGACCAAATGCAATCGCGTCAATGCCATCAACGTCCGCAAGGTAATAGGTTGAGTTTTCTGCCCCTAATTTATGAGGGTCAGATGAGATGCCAGAGTGCGGGATCGCGATGATGACATCAGCACCCTCTTTTTTCATCTGTGGAACCAGTTTTTGAGCGGTCTCTTTGATGTCTTTGGCAATAACTTTGCCTTCAAGATTGTTTTTATCCCACACTAAAATTTGTGGTGGAACAAAACCGATGTAACCCACTTTTACTGATTGAGCTTTGCCATCAGTATCAGTAAAGGTATGTGTTTTAATTATGTATGGCGTAAACAGGTTCTTACCGGTTTTTGCATCAAATACGTTGGCGTTCACATAAGGGAAGTCTGAGCCCTTCAGTGTTTGCTCTAAGAACTCTAAACCATAGTTAAATTCGTGGTTACCCAGGTTGCCGACTTCATAATTCAGTTGATTCATCGCTTTATGGACAGGGTGTACTTCACCCGCTTTTAATCCTTTATCAGCAACGTAGTCACCCATTGGGCTACCTTGGATTAAATCGCCATTATCCACTAATACACTATTCGATACTTCTGCTTGTGCCTGCTTTACTAGGGTTGCAGTACGAGATAAACCAAACTTTTTAGTCGGTTTATTTTTGTAATAGTCATAATCCATTACGTTCGCGTGAATATCGGTGGTTTCAACAATACGCAGTTTAATGGTATCTGCGAATGTAGGACCTGATAGTAATAGTAAACCTCCCAGGATAGTGCCGGTGATTGGGCCTGCAACTGATAAAGATCTAGCTGACGATTTCATACTTTTCTCCATGAGTAATAAGTCGGTAAAACAAGCTTAAAGTAGCAGAAATACTGAGAAACGCACTGGGAGTATCATTTTTTATGTGATCAATAACTTGAAAGGAGGCTAAGTAGAGGTCGTAAATATGAAGATGAGCAGAAAATACAAATTGTTACATAATTTATATTTTACCGGCAATGTTCAACCTTTCCCCCTCCTTAGCAGAAAAAGGAATAAAAAATATTCTTTTRGAATTTCAGGTAATATTTAAAGCCGTTTATAGTGCTTATAACATTGACTGAATGAGATGGCCGTAATGGATTATTTGCCAATTTTTACCGATTTGAAAAAACGCCCTTGCTTGGTAGTGGGTGGCGGAGACATTGCTTTGCGCAAAGCAAAAATGCTCATCAAAGCGGGAGCAGATGTCAGCTTAATCACCGATAAAGCGTGTGAGGCATTTTCGCAGCTAATTGAACAAGGCACTGTAAAGCACATTGCGGAGCAGTTTGAACCTGAACATTTGGATCCAGTTTTCTTAGCGATTGCGGCCACTGAGAATAGAGAAATTGATGGACGGGTTTACCAAGCGGCTAACCAACGTCAAGTATTGGTTAATGTCGTGGATGACCCTAAGCGTTGCAGTTTCATTATTCCTTCTATCGTAGATCGCTCTCCTATCATGATAGCGATCTCCTCTTCTGGGAAAGCCCCCGTTCTTGCGCGGTTATTGCGTGAAAAACTTGAAGCGTTATTACCACAGCATTTAGGAAAAATGGCGACCATTGCGGGCGAATTTCGTCAAACCTTAAAAAAACGAATCCACTCTTTTTCAGAACGTCGACATTTTTGGGAAACTGCATTTAACGGTCGTTTCGCTGATCTCGTTGCTGCTGGTAAAGAGAGCCGTGCAGAGCAAGAGCTACAGAGTTTACTGGTGCAACAATCTTCTCAGCGGAGTCAGTCTCGTGGAGATGTGGCATTAATTGGGGCTGGCCCTGGTGATCCTGGTTTATTAACCTTACGAGCGCTGCAATTGATGCAACAAGCTGATGTGGTGCTCTACGATTACTTAGTTTCTGATGAGATCATGGAGCTAGCGCGACGTGATGCCCAACTTGTCTGTGTAGGAAAAAAAGCTGGTTTTCACAGTGTGCCTCAAGAGACCACCAATCAGCTATTAGTGAAATACGCGCAACAGGGCAAAAAAGTGGTGCGTATAAAAGGGGGGGACCCTTTCATGTTTGGCCGTGGTGGCGAAGAGTTAGAGGTGCTGTTTGATGCGAATATCCCATTTCAAGTGGTACCGGGAATTACTGCTGCTGCTGGAGCTACAGCGTATGCAGGCATTCCATTAACGCATCGTGATCATGCGCAATCAGCCATTTTTATTACGGGTCATGAGAAAAAAGAGCGCAATACCGTTAATTGGAAAGCGGCTGCCGTCGGTAATCAAACCTTGGTGATCTATATGGGGCTGATGAAGTCCTCACATATTCAGGAACAACTTATTGAGCATGGCCGTAGTGCGACTACTCCGATAGCCATCATTGAACGCGGTACCCAAGCGGCTCAAAAAGTGTTCAAAGGTCAGCTGCATCAGCTGGCAGAGTTAGCAGAAAATGCAGCCTCACCTTCACTGATTGTGATTGGTGAAGTTGTGACATTATCAGATAAATTACAATGGTTTGGAGAGCATGATGCTCAGCCGCAGCGTATGGATGCTGTAGCGAACCTTGTTTAAGGACGAAGAGATGGACCCACAACGTTTAACCCACCTCCAGCAACTTGAAGCGGAGAGTATTCATATTATCCGCGAAGTCGCTGCTGAGTTTGATAACCCAGTCATGATGTACTCTATTGGTAAAGATTCATCAGTGATGCTGCATTTGGCTCGAAAGGCCTTTTATCCAGGCAAAATCCCCTTTCCACTGCTTCACGTTGATACCGACTGGAAGTTTAAAGAGATGATTGAGTTTCGCGATAAAACCGCTAAGAAGTATGGATTTGACCTTTTGGTACATCAGAACCCAGAAGGTCTTGAAATGGGCATCAACCCGTTTGTTCATGGTTCGTCAAAGCATACAGACATCATGAAAACTCAAGGATTAAAGCAAGCGCTTAATCATTATGGTTTCGATGCGGCTTTTGGTGGTGCGCGTCGTGATGAAGAGAAGTCTCGTGCTAAAGAGCGTGTCTACTCATTCCGTGACAAGAACCATACTTGGGATCCTAAGAGTCAACGTCCTGAGCTTTGGAAAACCTATAATGGTCAAGTCAATAAGGGTGAGAGCATTCGAGTGTTCCCTCTGTCTAACTGGACCGAGTTGGATATCTGGCAATATATCTACTTAGAAAATATTGACATTGTGCCTCTCTATTTAGCCGATAAGCGTCCCGTTGTTGAACGCGATGGCATGTTAATCATGGTTGATGATGAACGACTAGAGCTGCAAGAGGGGGAAAAAATCGAACATAAAGATGTGCGTTTTAGAACACTTGGCTGTTATCCACTGACTGGTGCGGTTGAGTCTGAAGCCAATACATTACCAGGGATTATTGAAGAGATGCTGGTGGCGACCTCCAGTGAGCGTCAAGGTCGAGCGATCGATCATGATCAATCGGGATCAATGGAATTGAAGAAACGCCAAGGTTATTTCTAGGGAGAGAACAATGAACAGCGAAGTAGAACTGCAGCTGGCAGAGCTTGGTATTGAGAAGTACCTGCAGCAACATCAACATAAATCTATGCTGAGGTTTTTAACCTGCGGCTCTGTTGATGATGGAAAAAGTACACTAATAGGACGCCTACTGCATGACTCAAAGCAGATTTATGCCGACCAATTGGCGGCGGTACATTCTGACAGTCAGCGAGTAGGCACCACGGGTGATCGACCTGATTTAGCGTTATTAGTTGATGGGTTACAAGCGGAAAGAGAGCAGGGCATTACGATTGATGTGGCTTACCGTTATTTTTCAACACAGAAACGTAAGTTTATTATTGCCGATACTCCGGGGCATGAGCAGTACACACGAAACATGGCGACAGGTGCTTCGACTTGTGATGTGGCGGTGATTTTGATTGATGCGCGTAAAGGGGTATTGGATCAAACCCGTCGTCACTCTTATATTGCGAGTCTGTTGGGTATTCGTCACTTTGTTGTGGCGGTTAATAAGATGGATCTGGTCGATTATTCGCAACAACGATTTGATGAAATCTGCGAGCAGTACCTGGCCTTCTCAGCCAAACTGAATAACCCGAATTTGAACATTGAACTGCTTCCACTGTCAGCACTTGAAGGTGATAACGTGGTTAATAACAGCGAGAAACTGTCATGGTTCACTGGTCAGCCATTACTGTCAATCTTGGAAGAGGTGGATGTACATCAGGATAAAACGCAGGGCGATTTTCGATTCCCTGTGCAATATGTTAATCGTCCAAATTTAGATTTTCGTGGTTTTGCTGGCACCTTATCTTCGGGAACGGTGAAGATCGGTGATGCAATAAAAGCACTGCCATCTGGAAAAACCTCGAAAGTGGCCTCTATTGTTACCTTTGATGGGGAGTTACAACAAGCTCAAGCAGGGTTGGCGATCACCATCACCTTAGAAGATGAAATTGACATCAGCCGTGGCGATCTTCTGGTTGGTTTAGACTCAACATTAACCCCAAGTAATCGCTTCTTAGCGGATATTGTTTGGATGACAGAGAAAGATCTGCAACCAGGCCGTCAATATGACATAAAAGTCGCGGGTAAAAAGACCGTTGGTCAAATTGATGCGGTGAAACATCAGATTGATATTAATAACCTTAATACCTTCGATGCTCAAAGTTTGCCTTTAAATGGCATTGGATTGTGTGAGGTCTCTCTGACAGAAGCCGTGGCGGTTGACCGTTATGCGAATTGCGCCGATACTGGTGGCTTTATTATTATTGATCGCCTAACGAATGTGACGGTGGGTGCCGGCATGATCAGTGAGGTATTGGCAGAAAGTGCGCAACCTGTCATTGGCGATATTAGTGCCTTTGAAGTTGAGTTTAATGCGTTGGTTCGTAAGCACTTCCCACACTGGGATGCCAAAGATATCAGTAAATTATTAGGGTAAGTCAATGTCGTGGGATCAAGGATTCGTTCTCGTTCTATTGATGGTGATTGTGACTCTGCTTATCGTGAGTCGCTTGAAACCGAGTTTTATATTTGCAGGGGCGGCATTTGTTGCATTTATTTTCGGTTTCATCGAGCTAGAAGGGGTTGCAAAAAACTTCACTAACTCGTCACTGTTAACACTAGTGTTGTTGATCCTTGCCTCCTGCGCATTGGAAAAAACACGATTGATCAGCTGGGTCGGTCGTCAAATTTCAGAAGGCAGTTTAGGGCTAGTTATTACCAAACTTGGCCTATCTACTGCACTGCTCTCCTCGTTTACCAACAATACAGCGGTGGTCGTGGCCTTGATTGGTGCGATAAAGCGCAATCAACGACACGCCCCATCTAAATTACTTATCCCACTCTCCTATGCCGCCATTTTAGGCGGCACTTTAACCTTAATCGGCACATCAACCAACTTGATCATCAATAGCTTTGTGGTTGATGCTGGGTTGCCGAGTCTAGGCTTTTTCACTCCAACCCTGATTGGTTTAGCGGTGTTAGCTGGTGGTTTAGTGCTGCTAATTCCGATGAGCTACCTGTTGCCTAATTATGACGACAGTTCTCAAGATGATCTGCCCTATTTCTTAGAAGCAAGAGTGGAAATGGGGTCAGCTTTGGTTGGTAAATCGATCGCTGAAAACAAATTACGGGCACTGCGTCGACTGTTTCTGGCTGAGATCATTCGAAACGGTCAAACCATGGCTCCGGTTGAACCTGATACCGTATTAGAAGCCGGAGACCGACTGTTGTTTTGTGGTGATGTTGAAAGTGTTGCAACGTTGCAAGAGATCAATGGATTAAATCTGTTTGGTCAGCGCCACTTAAATGGACAAAACTTATTAGAAGTGGTGGTCAGTCACTCTGGTAGTATTCGGGGACAAACCATTAAATCTGCACAGTTTCGTGAGCGTTTTGATGCGGTTGTGGTCGCGATTCGTCGCGGGCACGAACGTTTAGAAGGTGGGCTTGGTAATATCGAACTGTTAGCGGGTGATACCTTAGTTCTGGTACCAGGAAAAACCTTTGAAGCCAACAAACAAAAGCTGTCCAGAGAATTTGTACTGGTTAACGATCTTGATTCTAGCGCCAAATTGGACAGCCAAAAGAGCGGTTTAGTGTTGGCGGGTTTTGCTTCCGTGATCCTATTGGCCCTGTTAGATGTGCTACCGATCATTAAAGGGCTATCCGTTTATATGTTACTGCTGTTGGCGTTTGGTATTGTCACCATGTCTGAATTAAGACGGCGTTTTCCCATTGATATTGTGGTGATTGTTGGCTCGGCATTATCGGTTGCTCAGTTGATGCTCTCTACTGGCTTGTCATTAAAAGTGGGCCAACTTTTTATTGATGCGTTTAATGGTTGGGGGGTATTTGGTGCACTGGTCGCGGTGTATCTGCTGACCTTAGTATTGACAGAGTTGGTGACCAATAATGCTGCCGCGGCACTCTCATTTCCCATTGCTTATAGTATTTCTTTGGGATATGGCGTTGATCCGATGCCGTTTATTATGGCGGTTCTATTTGGTGCGAGTGCGAGTTTTATCTCCCCATATGGGTATCAAACCAACCTGCTGGTTTACAGTGTTGGTAATTACAAATTAAAAGATTATTTGTGCATAGGCTTGCCAATGTCACTGGTTTATTCTCTATTGGTATTAACCTTAATTCCCTATTTTTTCCCATTTTAAAGGTGCTGTTTGAGCATCAACCTAGGTTCAATTATGACAAACAAGATAACATCAGATCGAGATGAAAATGTGATTTGGCATCAGCATCAAGTGGATAAATCCATCCGTGCTGGTTTAAAAAAACAGCGGCCTGCTGTTTTGTGGTTTACTGGGCTTTCAGGCTCAGGAAAATCGACCGTTGCGGGGGCACTAGAGAGTGCATTAGTCGATCGTGGTTATCATACTTACCTGCTTGATGGTGATAATGTTCGTCATGGGTTATGTCAAGATCTTGGCTTTTCGACTCAAGATCGCCGAGAGAATATCCGTCGAATTGGTGAGTTATCAAAATTGATGGCAGATGCTGGCTTAATTGTCTTAAGTGCGTTTATTTCACCTCACCGAGCAGAGAGGGAGTTGGTTCGCTCTTTATTGCCCGAGGGGGAGTTCATTGAGGTTTTTGTTAATACTCCCCTTGAAGTGTGCGAGAGTCGCGATCCAAAAGGTCTGTATAAAAAAGCCAGAGCAGGCGAGATCCCTAACTTTACGGGTATCGATTCTGAGTATGAGCTTCCTGAAAATCCAGAGCTTAATTTACACGCTGGGGAGTTTACTATTGAACAATTGGTTCAGCAGTGTTTAGATGCTCTTAAGCAGCATCAGATTATTGCTTAATATCTGATGATTTAATCGATCACTTTGACGTAAGGAACAAGAATGGACGCATTGTTAACTTCAATTCATGAGATTGCACTTGAAGCTGGTAAGGCAATCATGGATAGGTATCATTCTGATGTAAACGTTCAAGAGAAACCGGATCACAGTCCAGTCACTGAAGCAGACTTAGCTGCTAACGCTGTGATCATTAGCCAACTTGAAGCTCTAACGCCTGATATTCCTATTTTGTCAGAAGAGTCAGCACATACGGATTGGCAAGAGAGACAACATTGGGGTAAATTTTGGTTAGTCGATCCTCTGGATGGAACCAAAGAGTACCTTCGTCGAAATGGCGAGTTTACCGTCAATATTGCTCTGATTGATGAAGGCAAACCGGTGCTGTCTGTGGTTCATGCTCCCGCTTTAGAGAAAAGCTGGTTAGCAAATGGTAAATCGGCTTGGGTTGTTGCGAAGTCAGGTCAAGAGAAGATTCAGGTTCGCCCTGCAACCGTACCTACGGTAGTAGGCAGCCGCTCTCATCCAAGTCCTGATATGGCGGCGTATTTAGCGGCGTTAGGGGAACATAAGATGACCTCGGTTGGTTCATCACTGAAATTCTGCTTAGTGGCAGAGGGACGTGCTCAATACTATCCACGCTTAGGTCCAACTATGATGTGGGATACCGCTGCTGGCCAGTGTGTCGCTGAAAGTGCAGGAGCGACTGTGACCAAACTAGATGGCTCCGAGCTCAGTTATCACCGTGAAGACCTGCTTAATGACCACTTCTTAGTATCGGTATAGCAGGTCGTTAAGAACCAATAAAAAACCTCCTTATAGGAGGTTTTTTATACGGTGTGATGGATACTTGAGTTGGCATCACTTTGCACAATAAAGCGTTGGCTTAATAGCGCTGATATCTGATCGTAGTAACTGTTATTCGGTTTGTTGCCGAGTAATTTACATAGCTCAGCTCCCGTTGGGCTAAAGCGATAATAGATCAGCCGAGCCCCTTTTTGAGTGGGCTGTAGCGTTAAGTGTTTTCCTTGATAGGCCAGAGGAAGAGAGACTTCTGTATCTATCTCACCAGACTCAAGCTCAGTACCTAGCAGTAACCCCAACTCAATCAATAGCAGTAGGCTTGAATAGGGCAGTTTGAAATTGCCTAACGGAATGAGATGCGGTCCGTCGGTTTTGTACAGGGTTGTCAGTTTCCCTGAACACTTGTAGCCCATCAATAATTTTTTGCTATTGTCTTGACCAAAGCTGCAAGCTAACGACGCTGCACGTTGAAAGGTATGCGCCTCTCTCTGTGTCATGTCCTTAAGAACTTTCAGAGCTTTTAAAGAGGTAGAACCAGGAGTTACCACCTCTTGTTTTAGTACCTGACTCCACAACTTTTGCATCGAACTGTCATGGATATCCTGTGCCATATCAAAAAATCGGTATAACCAATCTTGGTCAGGATCTCCAGCCGTTTCGTCTTGGCAAACATCGTGGCTGTAACGAATGATCGTCTCTAAATTCTTTTGACGTTGCTCTCGCAGTTTTTTATCACGAAGCAAAGATCGTTTTAATAGAGAGCTCTCTGCATCTGGTTTAGAGAGCTTAGCATTGATTCCGTGATGACTCGCAATATCACGAATTCGACGATCACTACTAACGACGTAGTTATCTTTTTTGCCGTTTGTTTTGCCCTTCTTCTCTGAAGAGGGATCTTGATCGATCACGACGGGTGTTTCTGGAACCGACATTTCAGACCTCAACCTATGGGAGAAAAAAGGACATTAATGCATTTTTTGCAGAGGTTGTCTGCGAATAATGGCACAATTTTAGCGTTTCAATCAAAATTCACTATTCAAACTCATAACAATTTGTTAACTTATACCCAGTTGGAGGAGGATCTATGAAAATGCCTGTAGACAATAAAGTTAGAAAGTATTTAATGCTTACAAGTTTGTTATTTGGATACCTATTTGTATTAGTGTATTTGTCTGAATTCATCGCTTAATCTGCCGTTTTCCTCTTTATGTTTCGTTTGTTAATCTTTTGTGATGGTTATTCGTCATCATACTCTTCAATTTTTACTCCTTGCAGCAGATAACCCGTTTGAGCCAACTCATGGTCAATAGATTGCGTGGTTAATGTCCCTACGATATAAACGACATCCCACAGTTGCTGTACAGGTGCACCTTCCTTAAATTTCACGTAGATGATCTGATTCGGTGGTGGTGGCGGAACATGGATGCAAGCGCCAAAATAAGGTACAAGCAGAAATTCGGTGATGACATCAGAGTCTCCCTCTAAAGGGATAACAAAGCCTGGTATTTTCACCATGCTTCCGTTTAACTCCTCTCTCACTTGACCTATTTTTGATTGCGGTAATGCATCACCATTATGGTTGATCGTTGGCATACCTTGAGGATCAAAGTGCTGCTTCTCACTTTCAGGGATCAGATCAATCCAATCTAAAGTCAAAACGTCATTGGCCATCCCGTTTAAGGGTAAAAGTGCACAGAGTATCAGTAGTAATCTTTTCATCGGTTTTCTCCTGTTATATTCGTATGGTCATGCCATCTGAGAGTGAGTGTCGGTAAGCTCTAAATGCGGGAATAAAGCCAATGAGTGTTCCTGCTGCGAGCACCACTGCGGTTAACGTTAGCTCGTATGAGGTTAGCAGGGTCAATTCAATGTTGATGCCGAAGTAGCTATGGCTGATGGGTTTGATTATCGCCAGCAGTAGATACAGCGCAATGACACCTAACGTGATACCTAGTGCGGTTAAGACAAAAGCTTCACTGATCAGCAGCGAGAAGATATGTTTTGGTTGCGCCCCCATAGCGCGCAGTATCGCCATCTCCCGTCGCCGCTCTTGTAAGCTGGTCAACAAACTGCTTAACATACCTAATAGTCCCGCTATCACCACAAAGGCAGAAACGGCAAGCAGTGCTTGTTCAGCAATTGACATCATTGACCACAACTCGTGAAGCGCAATACCCGGCATAATGGCACTAAGTGGCTCGTTAGGGTAAGTGTTGATTTGACGCTGAAGGGCGAAGGTTTGAATTTTGGATTTGAGTCCTAACATGAAGGCGGTTATCTGCTTAGGAGCCAAAGATTGCTGACTCAGCTGCTCTTGAGAAGGAGAGGCTCCAAGGTGTGCGCCTGACTCCCATCCAACATGAATCGCCTCAATGGCCTCGAGACTGACATGAACGGTTTTATCAACCGGTGTGCCTGTTGGATTCAGTATTCCTACGATGTTAAAAGGTAAGTTTTTGTGCCTATTAAAGGATTGATCGCTAATACCGTGGGCAATGATCACCTCTGACCCCAGTTCATAACCTAAGGTTTTTGCCACATCTGCGCCAACAACAGCTTCAAATGTCTGTGTAAATTCATTACCTTGTTTAAAGGTTAATGGTTGTTTTTTACCGTACTGGTAAAAGCGGAAATAGTCTTGATTGGTACCCATCACTCTAAAGCCTTGATGAGAATCTCCTAGCGAGATAGGTATCGCCCATTTTACCGCCGGATTTTTCGAGATCGCTTGGTAGCTTTGCCAATCAATATTATTGGTGGCATTTCCAATTCGAAATACGGAATAGAGCAGCAGATTGATTTGACCTGAACGGGCTCCAACAATGAGGTCGGTGTTAGAGATGGTATTAGCAAAACTCTCTTTAGTTTGAGTTCGAATGCGCTCTACCCCTAATAATAAGAGGACTGAGATAGCAACGGTCACTATGGTCAGAATCGCCGTGGTTTTTCGGTTGGTTAGGCTCTGCCAAGCGAGCTTTAGCATAGTGGTCATACGGATTCTCCAGCAAGATAGTTGATCTGCTCTAAACGCACACTTCTATCAAATAGAGGCTCTAAGCTAGGGTCATGGCTGACAAACAATAGCGTGGTATCGCTGGCTTCACACTCACTCATTAACAGTTGAATGAACGCGGTGCGATTGTCGTGATCCAGTGCGGAGGTAGGCTCATCTGCAATTAAGATTTCTGGGCGACCTATTAAGGCTCTTGCTGCAGCGACTCTCTGTTGTTGTCCAATACTTAACTCAGTGACGGGAGTATCAATGCATTCAATTGGCAGCTGAAGTTGCTGTAATACTCTTTTTGCTTCCGTGAACAGTTCAGAGCCAACATTCTTAGCTCGACGCGATGAAAACTGGCAAGGAAGAAGAACATTTTGAAGCACAGATAGATAGGGAATCAGGTTAAATTGTTGAAAGATATAACCAATGTGGTCTGCTCTAAATCGATCTTTTTGAGTATTCGTCAGGCTATTCAACTCTTGGGAGAGAATATGGATATGGCCCGATGTGGGGGTGATAATACCGGCAAGCAGACTGAGTAGCGTTGATTTACCGCTACCACTGGCTCCCTTGATAAAGAGCTTCTCTCCTTTTTTAACAGAAAAGCACTGGATATCAATGGTTGGCTGGACTTTGTTAGGCCAGTGATAGCGAAGATCATTCAATTCGATTATGTTCATTGTGTCTATTTAGGAGGTGTTGCCACCTCCTAGTCCAATCATTCGAAGTTAATGCGTGAATGCTGTTTATCCAGAGATGTGGCGACTTGTCCATGGTCAGTTAAGAGATGGACATCCGCTTTCTGGCTATTAGGGAAAAGAGTAAACCATTGAGTGTTCGGCATGTTCGGCATGTTCGGCATGTTCGGCATGTTCGGCATGTTCGGCATGTTCGGCATGTTCGGCATGTTCGGCATGTTCGGTATGTTCATGCTCATCATGATGTTCTTCGTGTTCTTCGTCAGAGTGGTGCTCGTTTAGTGTATGCGTGACAGAAACATGTTCAACGGTACAAGCCCCTGACTTAGGGAGGATAAAGACACTTTCGGGCTGCTTTAAGATACGAATCGCTGTTTCTAGTTGGGATTTCTGTTGTTCCGTCTCTGGTGGATGCTCAAAGCCAACAACATCAGAGCCAGGCGCAGTAACTTCTAACAATAAGTCATGGTCATCTTGTGCAATATTAATGGCTACGATACCGTGTTGATGCGCTTGATGTTGGATAAATTCTTGTTGATGATGATCAGCAAATGATGAAAATGTTACGGTCATTCCCGCCGCTAAAATAGCAGCATTTGTTAATCGAAAATAGGCAGACATACCTTCTCCAAATTGTGTAAGTAATAAATTTTAAGGGTGTAGTAATAAATTTAAAACCTATTTGGTGGTGAGCGGGCATTACTTGAAATAGATTCAATCACGATGGTATGAAAACGTGGGGCTGAAGTTAAAATAGATTGATAGCTGGGGAGTTCAAAATGGTCAATGTGCTGAGTTAGCGCGTGAGTTGCTGCATGAAACAAAGAGCAGTTGTGCTCAGTATGATTAGACGTATCGAGATCATATTGGTGAGAAATAACCGTATGACTAAGAAGGAGAATTAGTACGACTAATCCCCATGCTGGCCATCTGTTTGGTTGTTCTCGTCTTAACATACTGTCTTTTAAAGTGGGATTAACTATTCATGTGATAATATAACATCACATGAATAGTGCAAGTAAAATAGAGGGTAAACTAACAAGGTGACAGTCAGATTAAATGGCTTGTTCAATCAGTGTCAAAACCTTCGCTATCTCGTCATCATTAAGTGACCCCTGTTTGAAAAATAGAATATTTCCATTTTTATCTTGAACGATGATCGCTGAACTATCTGATTCCAATTGCCAAGATTGTGCAACTACGCCATCTTCATCAACAATCAATGAAGACCACGAAAACTCCAGCTTGCTGTCTTCTGCTTTTGAGAGGACAAATCCCCCTGTTCCCCAAATGGCATCATCTTGATTTATGATAGTTGTGGTTTGATAGTCAGTTATTGGGAACTTTTTAGCGGTTATTGCGGTCATTAAAGGAGCATTCATTTTTTTTGCACTGCTTCGTCCAGCGATTGCTTGGATGACTCGAACTTTGCCGAGCATCATAGATGATTGCCACTCTTGATAGATGATTTCGCTATCTTGAATGATGAGTTCACCATGAGATTGCACTTCAACAGGTGGCACATTTTCGCCGATAGTGAGGTTACTTGCCCATGTTGTTACTGGAAGTATAGAAAGAAGGAGTATGCAAAGGGTTTTGATAGTCATATTTTTATCCAATTGATTTATTTTGGTATTTGTTATTGTTTTATTGGTTGATCACAAAAAACAGCCTCTGTTTTGCGATAAAATTCGCWCAACAATATAATGTTATCAAATTTTTATAGATTTGTTGTTTTTAGTGCTTATTGATAAATCGATTATAATTACTATAGTGATCGTGATGACACATTTTGTCATCAAAGAATAATAATAAACCTTAGCGTTAATGAGGTATCACCATGTTACGGATTTTTAAAAGTTATCGACCAATGCAAGTAGCAAGATTCGTGAAAACACTCTTCCGAGGACGAATCTACATCAAAGGAGTTGGCGTTTTCGAATTTGATAAGGGAAAGTTGCTGCTACCTAGCCGGAATAGCAAGTTAAAACTACTGGTAATGAAAGAGGTGAATCTACAAATTGATGCTTTAGCGGCAATGCCCGCTTAGCCAGCAAAGGTATTAATAATTGATTGATAAGAGAGAGGCTTAATGGCCTCTCTTTTTTATTGAGGGTATTTACTCAGCGGGGAAGCAGACCCCACTTCCACCTAAACCACAATAACCCTGAGGATTTTTAGCTAGATATTGCTGATGGTACTCTTCAGCAAAATAATAAGGACCAGCCAATGATATCTCAGTGGTAATCTCATCGTGTTGCTCTTCTGAATGAGTAAGTGCAGCTTGATACTGATGGCGGCTCTCTACCGCGATATCGACCTGTTGTTGAGTGTTGCAGTAGATAGCAGAACGATATTGAGTGCCTAGGTCATTGCCTTGTCGCATACCTTGGGTCGGAATATGATTTTGCCAAAAATGAACCAATAGAACTTCAAATGAGGTGATTGCTGGGTCATAAGTGACATTAACCACTTCACTATGGCCTGTCTGGCCACTACACACCTGTTCATACGTTGGATTAACGGTAAAGCCACCGCTGTAACCGACTGAGGTGCAATAGATACCTTCTATCTGCCATAAAAAACGCTCTGCTCCCCAGAAACATCCCATGCCTAACAGAACGGATTGATGTCCTTTGGGAGCGGGTGGCAGCATGGATACCTTATGTACAAAGTGCATCTGCTGCGGTGTGATCTGTTGCTGATTACCCGGGAGGGCACTTTGAGCGGTAACCATCTGTAGTTTCATCTGCGTCATGTTGAGTCCTTGAATGGAGTATTAAGTGGCATTGTCGGCGTTGCGCAATGGATGATGGTTTCTCTTCATTTCTAGTCATATTAGTATGTTGCTCTTTAGGAAAGCAATCATTTCTGCTAGTTTGTGTAAGTTGTATCGTTTCGATATCGTTATTGGATATCTCTCATTAAATAGTGGCTTGTAATCGAAAATGATGAAACAGATTAAGCTATTCGCTGTACTGCTGATGGCAACCTTCTCCTTTACCCTTCAGGCTGAGACTGAAATGAGTGTAGAGGGACTAGATGGTGATCTAGAGGAGAATGTCGAAGCCTATTTATCGGCCATTCCCGAGGACGAGTACTCGGTCTCATTACGTTTTCAATCTAGAGTAGAAACCAGTATTAAAGAGGCGCTAAAAGCGTTAGGTTTTTATGATCCTGTGATTACCTTCAATGTAAGTGGTGAGCAGGGAAGTCGACTATTGGTTGTTAATGTTATTCCAGGTGAGCCTGTGTCCATTTATGATAGCGATATTATTATTGACGGAGAGGCGAAATTTGATCCAGAATTTATTGCAGCGGTTGCTAATTCAGGTTTGAACCTAGGAGCGGTGTTAAATCACGGAAACTACGACGCTCTAAAAACAAGACTACGAAACTTAGCGTTAAGAAAAGGGTACTTTGACGGTGACTTTAGCGTTACTCGTTTAGAGGTCTCTCCAGAGAGAAAGCAAGCTTTTGTGCATCTGCACTATGACAGTGGAGATCGATACTTTTTTGGAAAAACCTTCATTGATGGCTCTCAAATTGAAGATTACAGAGTGCAATCTATAATCCCTTATCAAAGTGGCGATCCTTATTTAGCCAGTAAAGTGGGAGAGTTTAATCAATCCCTCTCTAACACTGAGTGGTTTTCATCAGTATTGGTGGAGCCAGATATTAACAATGTCAGTCAGAGCGGTGAGCTGCCGATGCAGGTGCATTTGAGCCCTCAAACTAAAAACCTTCTTGAAACCGGTATTGGGTATTCAACGGACGTTGGCATCAGAGGAAAAATCAACTGGAAGAAACCGTGGCTAAACAGTTATGGACACAGTTTAAAGACCAGTTTGTCCATCTCCAATCCCGAACAAACAGTGACCGCTGCGTATAAAATCCCATTAGAAAACGTATTGCGTGATTACTATATTGTGCAGTACGGAATGAAAAATATTGATGATCGAGACACGGACAGCTTAGAGTCGAACTTGGCCTTTGAGAGGCACTGGGTGTTGGACTCTGGTTGGCATAGAACCCTGTTTACACGACTTTTATATGAAGAGTTTACGCAAGGGAAACAGGATGGCTCTTCATGGCTGGTGTTGCCGGGTATTACATTGTCAAAGACTCGAAGTCGCGGTGGGATGATGCCAATGTGGGGCGACAGAAAGTCGATCACTTTTGAAGGCACTGATCCGGCACTATCTTCTGATGCACGCTTGGTTCGTGTGCAAGCTCATACGACTTGGATCCGAAGTCTTGGTCAGAACCATAGGGGACTATTCGGTGCTGACGTTGGCGCTATCTATACTGATGAGTTCGACAGTCTGCCACCATCGATTCGATTTTTTGCTGGAGGAGATAACAGTTTAAGAGGTTATGGTTATGAAGAGATCTCGCCGAAAGACAGTGACGGTTTCTTAACAGGGGGCCAATATATGGCAACCTCAAGCCTTGAGTATCAATATCGGGTGGTAGGGAATTGGTGGTTAGCGACATTCGTCGATTATGGTGATGCGTGGGCCTCTGTTCCGCAGTGGAAAACGGGTGTCGGCGCTGGTATTCGTTGGGGATCACCTGTGGGTCCCGTTAGTTTAGACTTTGCTTGGGGATTGGAACAACCTCAAGGTGAAGAGTTTCATATTCACTTCTCGTTAGGGCCTGAAATATGATCCTAAAAACAGTTAACAAATGGGGTGTTAGGTGCGGTATAGCCGTTGTTGCTATGCTGGTGGTATTGATGTTCCTGTTATCCACGCTGCTGTGGACTAACTTGGGGTTAAACGCTCTGTTATGGGGGGCTCAAAAAGCACTACCTGAATTACAGATAGAGGAGAACTCCGGTGCTTTGCTTTCTGATTTTACGCTCACAGGTCTCTCTTTTTCTGATGGTGATACGATCGATATCGCCATTAAACGGCTTCGTTTAGCAATTATGCCATCTTGTCTTTT
The DNA here is from genome assembly GCF_050337105.1 of Aliivibrio kagoshimensis. NCBI lineage: Bacteria > Pseudomonadati > Pseudomonadota > Gammaproteobacteria > Vibrionales > Vibrionaceae > Aliivibrio > Aliivibrio kagoshimensis. Next base: position 163,752 of record NZ_JAKJSQ010000005.1, on the reverse strand, counting down.
GAATCCAGAAATATGCATTGAAGCGGTTGAACTCGAAGGTGTTGTCTTTTCAATGCCGACTTTACCTATCTCTTCATCTTCTAATCAGGCCACCACAGAAAGTGAACCGTTAAGGAAGGTAGAGTCGCCAATACCGGTGGAAGTTAATCAAATAGTACTCAATGATATAGCGCTTAATATTTTGGGTAATCAAGTAAGTTGGCAGCGCTTTTCGACAGGTTTAACCATGAGCGGCCATCGATTAATGATCTCGCCAGTAACATGGCAGAGTGTGATTGTGCAGCTTGCAGAGCAAAAGAGTGTTGACGAACCGGCTCCTGTGGCAGATGCCTCACCTTCTGTCATTGAGCTGCCAGAGGTGTTAATACCGCTTGAAGTGGATCTCGCCTCTTTGAAACTGCAAGACTTTACCTTACAACAGCATGAGCCAATTATCGTCAACAGCTTAGCGTTCAGTGCAAAGGCGAAAGAGCATCAGGTATCGGTTAGCGATCTTACTCTTGATATGCCGCAGTTAAGTGTGGAGCTAAACAGTCAAATCGCTTTGATGGGGGATTATCCTTTAGATTTACAAGGGGTGATAACCCTAAAAGAGAGTGAACTGAAAGGACATACGCTTCAATTACATGCCACTAAGAGCGTAGCCGAACTGGAACTCTCAGCTCAGCTCGATGGTATGTTAAAAGCGACACTTGAAGGAAGCGTTCAACCACTGCAACCAAGGTTACCATTTGAGCTGATCCTGCATGATGGTGATCTTCGCTGGCCGTTGAACTCGACACCTGATTATCAGATACAGCTCTCTAAGCTCTCTACTAAAGGAGACTTAGAAGGGTACCAACTATCTCTGCAAGGGGATCTTCAAGGCACTGAGCTCCCTGATATAACGTTAGATGCACAAGCAAAGGGCGATCTAAAACAGATCTCAATATCTGACGTTGTTGTTAAAACCTTAGGCGGTGAGATAGCGGGTCAGGTGATGGTTAATTGGCAGCAACCCCTCAACTGGCAATCTGATCTGACGTTATCAACCATTAAACCAGGCCTGCAATGGCCAGAAGTCGAAGGTGTGTTAAATGGCGGTATCACGACCCAAGGTTCATTAACGCAGCAAGGCGGATGGAAGGTGACGGTTCCGTTGTTGGATATCCAAGGGGTAATTCGTGAATATCCATTAGACCTTCATGGGTCATTAATGGCTAGCGATGAATCCGGTCTGGGGGATCTGCAGATTAAACTGGATGATTTAGTCTTAAAACATGGCAGCAACTCGATTCAGGTAACTGGGCAGTTAGATCATGTTTGGGCAATGAACGTTGATATTGATATTCCTGAACTATCCGCCTCGGTACCTGAATTACAAGGCCAAGCAGTTGGTGAGATCAGTCTATCTGGTCTGCTGGAGACTCCTGATATTAATCTAGATCTGTCAGTCATGAGCTTAAATTGGCAGAACGAAGCAAAGTTAGAGCAGTTGACGGTAAAAGGAGGAGTATCGCCTCTGCCACGTTTTAGTGGTGATATTGATGTCGTCGCAAAAGGTGGCTTGTATCAACAAAAACGTCTCAACGCGTTAACTATGGGGTTGCAAGGCAGTGAAGAATCGCATCAGTTGACGATAACCGCGGACTCTGAACTTCTCACATTAGGCTTGTTGCTCAAAGGTGATTTCAACCGTAAAACGGGTTGGCAAGGGGAACTAAGCCGAGCTGACATTAGCACTGAGCTGGGGGATTGGATCTTAAATCGAGCGGCGAAACTGAACTATAATCTTACTAACCATTCAATGATGGTGGGGGCACACTGCTGGGGACAAGGTAAGAGTGCCATCTGCTTAGATAGAGATCTGCAAGTAGGAGAGAGAGGGGAGGCGTCCGTCAGTGTCCAACATTTTATGTTTAATACACTGAAACCCTTTATGCCCGTAAACACCAGCATTGATGCAGAGCTGAATGCGACGGTGTGGGCGAAATGGGCGCCTGATCGTTCGCCACAATTAAAAGCGAAAGTTGACATTCCTTCCGGTGTGTTACAGCAAGATATGGATGAGGTGCTGAGTCTCGGTTGGAATGCTATTTCACTGAATGCAGAGATAAAGCAGGATAAGCTCAATATAGACTGGTTAATCGATCTTACCGATAATGGCCAAATAACGGGAGATGCTCTCATCTCTCCCGTAGATCAAAAGAACAAATCTATTGACGGTACGTTAAGTATTGATGCGATTTCTTTGGCGCAGTTACAACCTTTTTTAGGGGAATACAGTACCTTAAATGCAGTAATGAATTCGAATGTAAAAATAAACGGCCCCCTAGCTCAACCTAAGCTATATGGGGGATTGAGTATTGATAACATCGAAATGAAAGGCGGGGTCTCACCGATTGATATTAATAATGGTGAGATTCAATTGGACTTTTCAGGTTATGGCGCTGCACTACAGTCAGCTATCAGTACTCCTGATGGAGACCTCAAGGTAATCGGCGATGCTGATTGGGTTGATTTAGCCGCTTGGCGCGTTGGCGTTAAGGTATCAGGTGATGAGTTACAGGTGAATTTACCGCCTGAAGTTAAGCTGAAAGTACAGCCGGATCTTACCTTATCAGTCACCCCAAAATTAGCAGAAATAAATGGGAAAGTCGTGATCCCTTGGGGGCGGATTGTGGTTGAAAACTTACCAGAGAGTGCGGTCAGTCCATCAAAAGATGAGGTGATATTAAATGCTGATTTGCAGCCCCTTCAAACGGGTGAGCCCTTCCCTATGCAGGTCAAAACCGATATTAATATTTTGATTGGAGATGACGTTCAAATCGCTACTTTTGGGTTAGAGGGAGATTTAATCGGTAACCTTAATGTGAGCCAACAAGACAAAGGGCCATTTATTAGCGGTGAGATTAATATTGAAAAGGGCACCTATCGCTCCTTTGGCCAAGATTTAGTGATCAATAAAGGAACCATACTGTTTAATGGACCGGCAGATCAACCATATGTTGCGATAGAAGCCATCAGGAATCCCGATAATACTCAAGATGATGTAATTGCTGGAATTCGAGTCAATGGAGCGGCTGATGAACCTAAAGTCGATATTTTCTCTGAGCCATCAATGCCTCAGGCAAACGCACTCTCTTATCTATTGAGGGGGCAAGATATTGGTGGAGAAGCGGGTGGTGGTGCGATGACGAGTGCGCTAATTGGCTTAAGCTTAGCAAAGAGTGGCAAGGTAGTCGGTGAGATCGGTGAGGCGTTTGGTGTTCAAGATTTGGCGCTCGATACTGCTGGTTCAGGTGATGATTCACAAGTCACAGTAAGTGGTTACCTTACCTCAGATCTTCAGGTTAAATATGGTGTTGGTATCTTCGATTCTATGGGGGAATTTACTGTGCGTTATCGCCTACTTACAGGATTGTACCTTGAGGCGATTTCAGGATTAGACAGCGCGGTAGATCTGCTCTATCAGTTTGAGTTTAATTAAGAGTGAGCACGCTCAAAGGAAGAGGTGATCTCATCCCGAGCCGCTTGTGCGTTGTCCCAACCATCAACTTTTACCCATTTACCGGCTTCTAAGTTTTTGTAATGGGTAAAAAACTGCGTTATTTGCCCTTTCAGTTGCTCAGAGAGATCGGCTAAATCATTAATGTGGTCATACTCTTTACTGAGTTTGTTGTGCGGCACGGCAAGGATTTTCGCATCTTCCCCTGATTCGTCTGTCATCTTTAATACTGCTACAGGTCGGCAGCGAATAACAGCGCCTGGCAGCAGTGGGTAGGGAGTGGGAACCAAAACATCTACTGGGTCACCATCTAACGATAAGGTGTGGTTAATGTAGCCATAATTGCACGGATAGAACATAGGAGCTGACATAAAGCGGTCGACAAAAATAGCACCACTCTCTTTATCCACTTCATATTTAATGGGATCGGCATTAGCGGGGATCTCTATCACCACATAAATATCATTAGGAAGATCCTTTCCTGCCGGAACATCATTCAAACTCATTGGTAACTCCTCTAGATTAGATAGAAATTAATAAAGAAATGAAATCATTGAGTAATGAGTGTGGTCAGGATTGGTGAGAAAGTCTACTAATTGACTCAGAAAGTGATAGAAGAAACAGGGAGGTAGCGGTGGAGTGTTAGGCCATCAATACTGACGAATGATGGCCTAGGGATTTTAGTGGCCTGGGCTCTCTTTTAGGAAAGACTCAAGTTTGTCGACCATATCGGTTGTGCCGACAAAGAAAGGAACACGCTGGTGTAACTCTTTAGGGTCGATGTCCAAAATACGTTGGTTACCATCGGTTGCTTTGCCGCCCGCTTGCTCCATAATTAACGCAATAGGGTTACATTCGTACAGCAAACGTAACTTACCATCTGGGTGAGTGAGCGTACTTGGGTAGAGGTACATCCCCCCTTTTAATAGGTTTCTGTGGAAATCGGCAACCAGAGATCCAATATAGCGAGAGGTATATGGACGATGCTCTTCAGGGCAGTTCTCTTGGCAGTACTTGATGTATTTTTTTACTCCAAGAGGGAAACGGAAGTAGTTTCCTTCATTGATTGAGTAAATTTTACCCACATCAGGGATCTGCATGTTTTCGTGAGAGAGACAGAATACACCTAACGATGGGTCATAAGTAAAGCCATGAACACCGTTACCTGTGGTGTAAACCAACATGGTTGAAGAACCGTAGATAACATAACCTGCCGCAACCTGTTTGTTACCTGGCTGTAGGAAATCCTCTTCTACTGCGGGAGTGCCTTCTGGAGAGATACGACGGTAGATAGAGAAGATGGTACCGACTGAAACATTGACATCAATGTTCGATGAGCCGTCAAGTGGATCCATTAATACTACGTATTTTGCACTGCGATTTAACGCTTTGTTAAAGGCAACTGCTTCATCTTCTTCTTCACTCGCCACACCGCAAACTTGATCTCGTGCTTCGAGTGCAGATTTGAATACTTCGTTAGCGTATAAGTCTAATTTCTGTTGCTCTTCGCCTTGAACATTCTCACTGCCGACTGAACCTGTGATATCGACCAATCCGGCCTTATTTATCTCACGGTTTACGATTTTTGCAGCAAGTTTAATCGAACCGAGTAGGGAAGAAAGGTCTCCACTGGCGTGGGCAAAATCATTTTGTTTTTCAACAATAAACTCGCCTAGTGTTCTGGTCTGTGACATGTTCTATCCTTAGTAATCATTTATGATTGGATGTCATTGGAATTAGGCTCAGGTACAATACGTGTTAAGAACCGTGTTTTATTTTTAATAAATCTTGTTAGCTGTATCTAATTGTATAGCAAAGATCTTTTTATTCGTATTGAAGTAACTCAAAATGGCGTTACTTATCTTCTTTGAGCAATGATTATGCATATTCATATTTTGGGCATCTGTGGCACCTTTATGGGCGGAGCGGCCGTTTTAGCTAGGCAACTAGGGCATAAAGTCACCGGCTGTGATGCTAATGTTTACCCCCCGATGAGCACTCTTTTAGAGTCGCAAGGTATTGAAATTATTGAAGGGTTCAATCCTGAACAGCTGAATCCTGCACCGGACCTCGTGGTCATTGGTAATGCAATGAGTCGCGGTAATCCATGTGTTGAATATGTATTGAATCACAACCTCAAATACACTTCTGGTCCGCAGTGGCTGCAAGAATTTTTATTGCACGACCGTTGGGTTCTGGCTGTTTCAGGCACCCACGGTAAAACTACCACGTCGAGTATGTTGTCTTGGATTCTTGAAGATTGCGGCTATTCTCCGGGCTTTCTAGTCGGCGGAGTGCTAGGAAACTTCGGGGTTTCAGCCCGTTTGGGCGACAGTATGTTCTTTGTTGTGGAAGCCGATGAATATGACAGCGCTTTTTTCGATAAACGTTCCAAGTTCGTCCATTACCACCCAAGAACGTTGGTGATGAATAATCTAGAGTTTGATCATGCCGACATTTTTGACAATCTTGCCGCGATTCAAAAGCAGTTTCATCACTTGGTGAGGACAGTACCGGGTAATGGTCGTATTTTTGCACCAAAATCTGATCCGGTACTGGCCGAGGTGATTAATCAAGGGTGCTGGAGTGAATTGGAGTTTACTGGCGCCGATGGTGTGTGGCAGGTGGAGAAGCATAAATCTGATGGTTCACGATTTGATGTCATCTTTGAGGGGGAAATATCCGGCAGCGTAGATTGGGATTTAGTCGGTGATCATAATGTTCAAAATGGGTTGATGGCGATTGCAGCGGCAAGGCACGTTGGTGTGACTATCGATCTTGCTTGTGAAGCCCTAGGGAAATTCATTAATACCAAGCGCCGTTTAGAGTTAAAAGGCACGGTTAACGAGATTACTGTCTATGATGATTTTGCTCACCACCCAACCGCAATTGGTCTCACATTAGATGGCCTGCGTAATAAAGTGGGTCAGAAGAAGATCATTGCGGTGCTTGAGCCTCGTTCAAGCACCATGAAACTTGGGGTTCATAAGGATACGCTCGCCAGCTCTTTAGCTCTGGCTGACTCGGTCTACCTTTATCAGCCTGCTAATATCGACTGGTCATTGCAGGACGTTGCTGAACAGTGTCGTCAACCTGCAATGATTTCAGACGATATTGAACATTTTGTTGATGCGATAGTCGCTGAGGCGAATCCTGGGGATCAAATCTTAGTGATGAGCAACGGCGGCTTTGAAGGTATTCACGACAAATTACTAACCAAGTTACAGGCCAAGTAGGGAGTAGTAATGATGAATGATGTGAAAGTAGATTTTGAGAGTAAATCGATCACGTTAGCCATGACCGGAGCGTCGGGTGCCCCCTACGGCTTGAGGTTATTAGAGTGTCTGTTGGCATCAGGTTATCAAGTCTATGTATTGATCTCTTCGGCAGCGCGAGTTGTGATGGCCACTGAACATCACTTAAAACTTCCAGCCAGTCCTGCAGGAATCAAAAAGGCGTTGGTTGAACACTTACATTGCCCGCCTGAGCGATTAGTAGTGTGCGGTAAAGAGGAGTGGTTCTCTCCTGTCGCTTCGGGCTCCGCGGCACCAAAACAGATGGTGGTTTGTCCTTGTTCTGCCGGAACATTGGCGTCGATTGCTCATGGCATGTCTGATAACTTAATTGAGCGCGCCGCAGATGTGGTGCTTAAAGAGCGTGGTCAGCTGATCTTAATGGTTCGGGAAACGCCATTCTCTACTCTGCATTTAGAGAATATGCATAAGCTCTCTACAATGGGGGTGACAATTATGCCAGCGGCTCCGGGTTTTTATCATAATCCGAAATCCATTGATGATTTAGTCGATTTTATGGTAGCCAGAGTGCTGGACCATCTCGGTATTAACCAAGGCTTGGTTCCTCGTTGGGGATATGACCAGCGATAATTGATTTGGCATTGCCTCATTTTTCTATACAATGAGGCTTCTCAACGGGGAGCTTAATGTGAATTAGGCTGAGATTGTAGATACAGGACCCGTATACCTGAACCAGATAATACTGGCGTAGGAATTGAGCGCTCAGTTATCGTATGTCGATACTCTCCTCATTTCTATGCCATCCACGCTATATATGGAGTGCATAGTGAAAAAAATTCTTCCTCTTGTAACGTTAGCTGCCATGACATCGATGTCCGCTTCGGCCGCAGATACATTAACCGTTTATACATATGACTCATTTGCCTCTGATTGGGGACCTGGCCCAAAAGTTGAAAAAGCGTTTGAGCAGAAGTGTGGTTGTGATCTTGAGTTTGTTGCTCTTGATGATGGCGTTACCATTTTAAATCGCTTGCGTTTAGAGGGTAAAAACAGCAAAGCCGATATCGTGCTAGGTTTAGACAATAATTTGATTGCAGAAGCGAAGAAGACCGGGTTATTGACTCAGCATAGTGTCGATACCAGCAGCGTTACTTTGCCAAACGGTTGGTCAGATACAACATTTGTTCCATTTGATTACGGCTACTTCTCTTTTGTTTACAACAAAGAGAGCTTAAAGAACCCACCTAAGAGCTTGAAAGAGTTAGTTGAACAGCGCGATGATATTAAAGTGATCTACCAAGATCCTCGCACTTCTACTCCAGGACAAGGTTTGATGCTGTGGATGAAGTCTGTCTATGGTGACGATGTGACTGGTGCATGGAAACAGCTGGCGGAAAAAACGGTCACTGTAACTAAAGGTTGGTCTGAAGCTTATAATATGTTCTTAAAAGGTGAAGCGGATATGGTGCTCTCTTACACCACCTCGCCGGCTTATCACATTATTGCGGAGCAGAAAAACCAATATGTATCAGCGGATTTTGCTGAAGGTCACTACACGCAAGTAGAAGTTGCGGCTAAAGTGAAAAGTAGCAAAAATCAGACGTTAGCGGATCAATTTATGGCCTTTATCTTAAGTGATGAGTTCCAAGAGGTCATGCCTACTGGGAATTGGATGTACCCAGTGACAGAGGTTGAGCTACCAGAAGGGTTTGAGCAACTTACTATCCCGTCAAAATCACTGACATTTAACTCAGATGAAATTGCTGAGAATCGTAAAACTTGGATTCGTGAGTGGCAGCACTCAGTCAGCTTCTAATGTTGTTCTATTGATGTCTATCGATAAAAAACAGATGCCCGGCATAGCGATTGCCGGGTTTATTTTTGTTTTTGTAGGCTCTGCCATTACGGCGTTGCTGTTGCAATCTCCAACTTTAGATCTCAGTGCCATCTGGTTTGATCCCTACTATCGACACGTCACTACTTTCAGTTTTTACCAATCCTTTTTATCTACCTTATTGAGTGTTGGCCTCGCTATTCCCGTTTCTCATGCTCTGTCACGTCGCACCTTCCCAGGTAAAGCACTGCTTCTTAAACTGTTTGCCACTACTCTGGTACTCCCTGTCTTGGTCGGGGTGTTTGGTCTGCTCTCAATTTATGGTAACAGCGGTTTACTTTCACAGCTGTTGGCGGTGTTTGAGCAAAAATTACCTTTTTCTATCTACGGCCTTAATGGCATTTTATTGGCTCATGTCTTCTTTAATCTTCCATTTGCTACCCGTTTGTTATTGCAATCTCTCGACTCTATTCCAGCGGAGCAACATAAACTGGCGGCTCATTTAGGAATTAATCACTGGAATAAATTTAAATTGGTTGAGTGGCCGATGCTTCGTCAGCAGCTGCCCCATGTGGCTGGTTTGGTCTTTATGCTCTGCTTTACCAGTTTTGCCACGGTAATGGCACTGGGGGGGGGGCCAAAGTCCACCACGATTGAGCTGGCTATCTATCAGGCGATTAAGTTTGATTTTGACCTACAAGCAGGTGCACTGCTGGCATTGTGGCAGATGTTATTGTGCGGCCTACTGGCTATGGCCATACAGAGGATCTCTCGTCCTGTTCCGATTGCTAGTGGAAGTCGAGGTCATGTTCAGCGGTTGTATGGTGATTCAAAACTCGCTAAATATTGGGATATCAGTTGGATAGTACTGGTGGTTCTATTGGTTATTCCCCCGCTGATGTCGGTGGTTGCATACGGTGTGAATGAGCGATTTTTTGATGTCGTTAGTAGTTCGAACTTTTGGAGTGCCATTAAAAGCTCTCTATTGGTAGCGACGTTTGCCGCAACGTTATCTCTTATTGCAGGTTTGTTTATTTTGATAGCCAGCCGAGTATGGCGCTTGGCTGGGATGAATTTTCGTTCAGATAAGTTGGAGTTAATTGGCACTATTATTCTGGTAACACCAGGGCTGGTAATAAGTACCGGGATATTTTTGTTGCTTCGAGATGTTACGGATGTATTTCGTTTAGCGATAGTCATCGTCATCGCAGTCAATGCGTTGATGGCACTACCTTATGTGATAAAAACCTTAGCGCAACCCATGCTGCATATCGCTCAACAATATGACACCTTGTGTGCCAGCTTAGGTATATTGGGTTTTCACCGTTTTTGTCTGATTGAGTGGCGAGCATTAAAGGCGCCAATTATTCATGCCTTTGCGATTAGCTTTGTATTGTCGATGGGGGACATCAGCGCGATATCACTGTTTGGAAGTCAAGATTTTAATACGCTACCTCTCTATCTGTTTCAACTGCTTGGCAGTTATCAGATGGATGCTGCTGCGGTAGTGTCACTGTTTCTATTACTATTCAGTGTTGGGGTATTTGTGGTGCTTGAAAGGGTATTTATGGTGAATAAAAAAGGGACACACAATGATTAACTTCTCCAACGTTCAATATCAATACCAGCAAGAGAGATTCAATTTTGAACTGGATATTGAAGCAGGAAGTGTTGTTGCCGTGTTAGGAGCCAGTGGGGCAGGTAAAAGCACCTTATTGCACTTAGCAGCGGGTTTCATTGATCCGGCTGTTGGCGATATTTTTGTAGAAGGAGCACGAGTTAACGGCCTTGCTCCTCATCAACGCCCACTCTCTATGTTATTTCAAGAGCATAACCTTTTTGCGCATCTTAGCGTGGCCGATAACATAGGTTTAGGGTTAGAACCCAGTTTGAAACTGAGTGTGCAGCAACAAAAGAAAGTCATCGAAGTGGCAAAACAGGTTGGGGTAGATGCGTTATTGTTCCGCTTACCAGAGCAATTATCAGGTGGCCAGAAACAGCGAGTGGCCCTAGCACGTTGTTTTGCCCAAGAGCGTGCTCTACTGCTGCTTGATGAACCATTTTCTGCTCTCGATCCTGTGTTGAGGGAGGAGATGTTATTGACCGTTAAACAGCTGGCCGCGATGAATCAAGTGACCGTATTAATGGTGACTCATCACATTTCAGATGCCCTCAATATTGCTTCCCATTATGCCTTTATTGAGCAGGGAGCAATTGCCAGTTTTGACTCGATTGGGAAGCTGACTGCTGAACATCCTCTGCTCAGTTTGGGTCAATTTGTAAAGTCGGGTCAATAGTTTACTTTTGGTCGTTCAAAATTTGCAGTTGATAGTATAATTACTAGTGATCTTGTTACCATCTTAACGTAGAATCATCGCCCATTTTATCCTCTTAATTTAAGGTCTATTACCATAATGCCATTTGCTCTCGGACAACGTTGGATCAGTGATACAGAAAGTGATTTAGGATTGGGAACGGTCGTTTCAGTAGACGTTCGTACCGTAACGATTATGTTTTCCGCTTCTGAAGAGAATCGTTTATACGCAAAAAGCGATGCGCCTGTGACACGAGTTATGTTCAATGTTGGTGATAACGTTGAGAGCTATGAGGGGTGGAGCCTTAACGTTGAAGAGGTTCGAGAAGACGCTGGCACACTTATCTATGTAGGGACACGTTCTGACACCGAAGAGACTGGTGTGGTATTGCGTGAGATCATGTTGAGTCATCAGATTCGATTCAATAAACCACAAGATAAGTTGTTTGCAGGGCAGATTGATCGTATGGATCGATTTACGCTGCGCTATAACGCATTAAATAATCAATTTGCACAGCATAAGAGCCCAATGCGAGGCTTATGTGGGATGCGTGCAGGTTTAATTCCTCATCAGCTATTTATTGCTCACGAAGTGGGGCGTCGTTATGCACCTCGAGTGCTACTGGCCGATGAAGTGGGGTTAGGCAAAACCATTGAAGCGGGCATGATCCTTCATCAGCAAGTGTTGTCCGGCCGAGCGGAGCGTGTCCTTATCTTGGTTCCAGAGACGCTTCAGCATCAGTGGTTGGTTGAGATGATGCGCCGTTTTAATTTGCACTTCTCCATTTTTGATGAAGAGCGCTGCGTTGAAGCGTATGCCGATGCAGAGAACCCATTTGAAACCGCACAGTTTGTTCTATGTTCACTGGATTTTGTTCGCCGAAGTAAGCGACGCTTTCAGCAGGTACTGGATGCCGAATGGGATCTATTGATTGTTGATGAGGCGCATCACCTTGAATGGAGCCAAGACAAGCCAAGCCGAGAGTATCAAGTGGTAGAAGCGATCGCTGAACAGACTGCGGGTGTTCTACTATTAACAGCAACACCAGAGCAGTTGGGTCATGAGAGTCACTTTGCTCGTCTGCGTCTATTGGATCCCGACCGCTTTTATGATTATCGTGCGTTTGTTGAAGAGGAGCGCCAGTACGAACCTGTGGCTGATGCTGTTGCGACCTTATTTTCGGGGGATCCTCTTTACAATGAGGCCAAAAATAGCATCACCGAACTGTTGTCAGAGCAGGATGTTGAGCCACTGCTGAGAGTGATTGAGTCATCAGATGTTGATGATGAGCAGCGCGCTGAAGCCAGACAAGAGTTGATTGATAACTTAATGGATAGGCACGGTACTGGCCGAATTTTGTTTAGAAATACACGTTCAGCCATTAAAGGATTCCCGCAGCGTAATCTACACCTACTGCCAATGGAAACTCCCGCTCAATATGTTACCTCTATGCGTGTCGCCAATATGATGGGTGGTCAACTAAGCGCAGAAGAGAAAGCGGTGAAAAACCTCTATCCAGAAGAGATATTTCAAGAGTTTGAAGGTGAAGGTAGCTCATGGTGGCAGTTTGACCCACGAGTGAACTGGTTGCTTGAACTGTTAAAAGAGAAGCGCAATAAAAAGATTTTGGTTATCGCCTCTCGAGCCTCAACGGCACTGCAACTTGAACAAGCGCTACGTGAGCGTGAAGGCATTCGCGCGTCAGTTTTTCATGAAGGGATGTCCATTCTAGAGCGTGATAAAGCGGCAGCCTATTTTGCGCAAGATGAAGCGGGTGCTCAGGTACTGATCTGTTCAGAGATTGGCTCAGAAGGTCGAAATTTCCAGTTTGCTAGTCACTTAGTCATGTTTGATTTGCCGTTTAACCCAGATCTGTTAGAGCAACGTATTGGACGTCTTGATCGCATCGGTCAATCTAACGATATCGATATCTACGTGCCATATTTAACCACCTCTTCTCAGCAGCTACTGGCTCGCTGGTTTAACGAAGGACTGAATGCTTTTTCTGAGACCTGTCCAACTGGCCGTGCGGTGTATGAACAGTTCTCTGATCGTATTATCGAAATGTTGGCTTCTGGAAACTCTGATGATCTTGACGCGGTGATTGAAGAGTCTGCTGCAATGAATCAGGGGTTAAAAACTCAAATGGAGCAGGGTCGAGACCGTTTGTTGGAGATGCACTCAAATGGTGGGGATAAAGCGCAAAAGATTGTAGAGAAAATAAGCGCAGCGGATGGTGATACTAATCTGGTCACGTTTGCCTTAAGTCTGTTTGATACCGTTGGATTAAACCAAGATGATAATGGCGAAAATGCGATTATCATTACTCCCTCTGAGCATATGATGGTCTCCAGTTACCCAGGCCTGCCAGAAGAAGGCTGTACCATTACCTTTGATCGCGAAACGGCGTTATCACGTGAGGATATGCACTTTATCAGCTGGGAGCACCCAATGATTCAAGGGGGTATTGATCTCTTATTGAGTGAAGGCGTTGGTACCTGTGCGGTATCACTATTAAAGAACAAAGCACTGCCTGTGGGAACTCTGCTGCTAGAGCTTATCTATGTGGTTGATGCACAAGCACCAAAGCGCAGTGGTATCGCAAGGTTCTTGCCAAAAACACCAATCAGAATGCTGATGGATGGCTCAGGTAATGATCTCTCCGCTAATGTGGAATTTGAAGGTTTTAATCGTCAACTTAGCCCAGTGAACCGTCATCTAGGCAGTAAATTAGTGAACTCGGTACAAGGAGATGTACACCGTTTGATTGAGGCTGCTGAACCTAAAATGGTTGATCACCTTGCATCGGTCCGTGCAGCAGCGAAAGGTGACATGCAAGGAGCCTTAAACAGTGAACTGCAGCGTCTTCAGGCTTTGAAAGCGGTTAACCCAAACATTCGTGAAGATGAATTGACGCAGATTGAAGAGCAGATTGAGAGTTTGACCAGTTACATTGATAAAGCGCAGGTGCAACTGGATTCACTGCGTTTGATTGTTGTTAGTCATAATTAATCGCGCCACTGTTGAGTTTTAATATGTCTGTTATTGAGTATCACCCACCGACTGACCCTTGGTTAGAGATTGTTTATCAAGATGAGCATATTCTTACGGTCAATAAGCCTGCCGGGTTGCTGTCAAATCCTGGTAAACACCCCGATCACTATGACAGTGTCTGGTCTCGAGTGATCGCTGAGTTTCCAGAGGCGCAGCTGGTGCATCGCTTGGATATGGCAACTTCAGGCTTGATGGTGTTTGCTCTGCATAAAGAAGCAGAGCGTCATATAAAAAAGCAGTTTCAATACCGATTGACGCACAAAGTCTACTACGCTCGAGTGTGGGGAAGAGTTGAGCAACAGCAAGGGGAGATTGATCTTCCTCTGATTTGTGACTGGCCAAATAGGCCTAAGCAGAAAGTCTGTTATGAACATGGCAAGCAGTCTCAAACTCGATACGAAGTGATTGCTTACGAAGATCAAACCACGTTGGTGAGGTTGCTGCCTGTCACAGGACGCTCCCATCAACTCCGGGTACATATGATGGCACTAGGGCATCCTATTGTTGGAGATGAGTTTTATGCCTGTGAAGCGTCAAGAGCGTTTTCAGAGCGTCTACAGCTACACTCTGCTGAGTTAAGTCTTTATCACCCTCACAGCAATCAACTGACTCATCTCTTTGTTCCGTGTGATTTTTATCCTGAGGCGAGAGGCGATGTATTACCAGCCATTGAGCGGCCAGTTGAACTGCCAGATTATAAGTTACTTGTCTCTTCGTAGTGTTGATTAAATTGCGGGCAAAAAAAAGGATGAGACGTAGGCTCTCATCCTTAGCTATTTTGGGTGGCCATTTATACTGAGTAATCAAATAAGTCACAAACAGAATCAAATAACTCTACCGTCGAGACATTGAGTGTCGGTGTAATAAAGATAGTATCATCACCCGCAACAACCCCTAAAATCCCTTCAGATTTACCTAATGAATCCAGTAATCTCGCAATGAGCTGAGCGGCACCAGGCCCAGTATGAATAACAACAATCGCTTGGTTGCGATCGATATCCATGACTAAATCTCGTAGTGGACTTGTGGTGGTGGGTACCCCAAGTTCAATTGGAAGGCAGTAGACCATTTCCATTTTGGCATTACGAGTTCTCACCGCGCCATATTTGGTCAACATACGTGATATTTTTGATTGGTTTATATTGTCAAAGCCTTGGTGTTTAAGGGCATCAACAATTTCGCCTTGTGAGCCAAATCGTTCTTCTTTCAGAATAGCCTTAAATGCTTTGACCAAGTGGTCATTTTTTTCAGTATTTCGCATATCAATTATTTCTAAGAGAGAGGAGGAACTCATATTTTCGCATATATTGATAAAAAACATCAAACAAAGTCATAGAAATGGTGTCCAAGTCACTATGTAGCGGTGTTAACTATATGAACGCTATGTAGGTTAAATGTAAAATAAGTTATATTCTTTAGTCGTATGTGTATTGAGTGATGCGGTTAGCCCGTATAGAATACAAACTCGTAGGCTCCTAAAGCTGATGGTTCTGGATTGAAATTCAGTAATGCTTACGATAACTTTAGAGAATACTGAATCTTATAAAATTTCGAGAATATAACTTCGAGCGTAAAGGAGAACGAATATGAAAGTTGCTGTGATTGGAGCTGCTGGTGGCATTGGGCAAGCTCTTGCCTTACTACTGAAAAACAATTTGCCAGCGGGATCGGATCTTGCTTTGTATGATATCGCACCTGTGACTCCTGGCGTTGCTGTCGATCTGAGCCATATCCCAACACCAGTTTCTATTAAAGGTTACTGTGGTGAAGATCCATCTCCAGCACTAGAGGGTGCTGATGTGGTCCTTATCTCTGCTGGTGTCGCTCGTAAACCAGGTATGGATCGTTCTGATCTGTTTAATATCAATGCAGGGATTGTGAAGTCTTTAGCGGAGAAAGTGGCTATCTCATGCCCAGATGCATGCATAGGTATTATTACTAACCCTGTAAATACGACAGTAGCGATTGCTGCTGATGTATTGAAAAAAGCCGGTGTGTACAATAAACGTAAACTATTTGGTATCACGACGCTGGATGTTATCCGCTCTGAGACTTTTGTCGCTGAGCTAAAAAACAGAGCGGTCGGTGAAGTGAGTGTTCCGGTTATTGGTGGTCACTCAGGTGTGACGATTCTTCCTCTTCTCTCTCAAGTAGAAGGTGTTGAGTTTACTGCTGAAGAAGTGACTGCTTTGACTCCTCGTATTCAAAATGCAGGTACAGAAGTAGTAGAAGCTAAAGCAGGCGGTGGTTCTGCTACGCTCTCTATGGGTCAAGCGGCGTGTCGTTTTGGTCTCTCTTTAGTTAAGGCACTACAAGGCGAAAAAGGCGTTGTAGAGTGTGCTTATGTTGAGAGTGATAATCCTCATGCTCGTTTCTTTGCTCAACCAATCTTATTGGGTAAAGAGGGCGTTGAAGAGGTACAGAGCTATGGTAAGTTGAGTGATTTTGAGCAACAAGCCTTAGACAGCATGTTAGATACGCTAAAAGCGGACATTAAGCTGGGCGAAGATTTCGTCTAACCATTTAAATAAAAGTCATCTAATAAARAAGGAAGCGACTCGGTCGCTTCCTTTTTTCATCCTGTAGATGCCATAGCTTATAGCTAGCTGCCAGATATTAACTGCTACGACGTACTGCCATATGAGCAAGTGCCTTTAACGCCTCTTTATACTCAGACTCTGGAAGAATCGTTAATTCAGCGATTGCTTTGTCTGCTTCTTCTTCCGCTTTTTGGCTGGTATAAGCAAGGGATCCTACTTGATCCATTGCGGCTAAGATTGGAGTTAACTGGTCCAAACCGTTGCCATTCTCGATCGCTTCTCTGATCATGGCTGCTTGTTGTTGATTACCATGTTTCATTGCATGTAATAGAGGCAAGGTCGGTTTTCCTTCAGCAAGATCATCGCCGACGTTTTTGCCCATCTCTTCACCGTCAGCGGCGTAATCCATAACATCATCAATAAGCTGAAATGCCGTTCCT
Organism: Aliivibrio kagoshimensis; assembly: GCF_050337105.1. Lineage (NCBI taxonomy): Bacteria > Pseudomonadati > Pseudomonadota > Gammaproteobacteria > Vibrionales > Vibrionaceae > Aliivibrio > Aliivibrio kagoshimensis. The sequence continues at coordinate 146,828 of NZ_JAKJSQ010000005.1, read as the reverse complement.
AAGTATTTTCCGTAATTTTGCATTGCGGTTTCTATCTCAGGTGAAGCGTCATTTAACATCGCGCCAATTTGCGTTGCCGCTTCAAACAGGCGTGCGGTTTTTGAGTAGATGACCTGCATGTAGCTCTCTTCAGTGGTGTCTGGGTTATTGCAGTTCATTAATTGTTGAACTTCGCCCTCAGCGATCACATTAACAGAGTCACTCATTAAACCTAGGATCTTTAAGGATCCTAAACTGGTCATCATTTGAAATGAACGGGTATAGATAAAATCGCCAACCAGTACACTGGCAGCATTACCAAATGCAGCGTTGGCTGTTTCTTTACCACGTCGCATGTCCGACTCGTCGACAACGTCATCGTGCAGTAATGTGGCGGTGTGGATGAACTCAATGAACGCTGCAGCCATGGTATGCTTTTCACCATGGTATCCGAGCGCTTTTGCTGATAAAACGGCGAGCATTGGTCGTAGGCGTTTTCCGCCGCCACTGATAATATAAAAACCAAGTTGATTGATTAATGCTACGTCAGAATTAAGTTGAGCGAGTATCGTTTCGTCTACTTTTTTCATATCGTCAGCAGTAAGCGCTTGGATAGTTTTAAAATCCATCATAGGTCCAGCAAGTAAAAGGCCTGAGCAGGCAAGTGAATTTAATTTATTCAACGAATAGTACACCAAAACAGCCTCGACTATACAATTTATGTGTGACTAAAGGGGGCCCAAATAAATTTGTTTAGCTTTTCGCCATTTTTCTTCACTTTATGGCTTGTCAGCAGTAAATCATTCGCGTAGAATCCACGCCCTATTGATGAGTATAAACGCATACCCATTTTGTCCCAAGAGGCATTAGGCTGTGCGGAAGAAAGCGGAGTAAAACATGTACGCTATTTTCCAAAGTGGTGGTAAACAACACCGTGTAAGTGAAGGTCAAACTCTTCGCTTGGAAAAACTAGACGCTGAAACTGGCGCAACTGTTGATTTTGACAGTGTTCTTATGATTGCTAACGGTGAAGAAATCACTGTAGGTGCACCTTTAGTTGCTGGCGCGAAAATTACTGCTGAAGTAGTTAAGCACGGTCGTGGCGATAAAGTAAAAATCGTTAAGTTCCGTCGTCGTAAGCATTCTCGTAAGCAAATGGGCCATCGTCAATGGTTCACTGAAGTCAAAATTACTGGCATCAGCGCTTAATTTAAGGAGCATATAAAATGGCACATAAAAAAGCTGGCGGTTCTACTAATAACGGCCGTGATTCAGAAAGCAAACGCCTAGGTGTTAAGCGTTTCGGTGGCGAATCTGTACTTGCAGGTAACATCATCGTTCGTCAGCGTGGAACTAAGTTCCACCCTGGAAACAACGTAGGTTGCGGTAAAGACCACACTCTATTCGCTCTTACCGAAGGTAAAGTGAAGTTCGAAGTTAAAGGTCCTAAAAACCGTAAGTTTGTAAGCATCGAAGCTGAGTAATTAGCCTCAAGATGAATTCTAAAGCCCTGCCTATATGGCGGGGCTTTTTATTTATAGATGCCGAGTAATAAAAAGATCCTAGTGATCTTAGTTTCGATCAATAACTGCTATAGAAGCGAATTGAGTTTCTCAGCTTTATATTCTGACCTAAACTTACTGTAAGAGTATTTTGTGTCTAGTTATCAATCGACACACAACGCGATAGTGCGGAGAAAAACATGAAATTCGTTGATGAAGCGGTAATAAAAATTGAAGCGGGAGATGGCGGCAGCGGTGTCGTTAGTTTCTGGCGTGAAAAATTTGTTGATAAGGGCGGCCCAGACGGCGGCGATGGCGGTGATGGCGGTGACGTTTATTTACTTGCCGATAATAATTTAAACACATTGGTCGACTATCGTTTCGAGCGTTTCCATAAAGCGGAACGTGGAACCAATGGTAGTGGCGGCAACTGTACGGGTAAACGCGGTCAAGACAAAGTGATCAAAGTTCCTGTAGGGACTCGTGCGACAGACCTTGAAACCGGTGAAGTCGTTGGTGAGCTTACCGAGCACGGCAAAAAGCTGATGGTTGGTAAAGGTGGGTGGCATGGCTTGGGCAACCAACGCTTTAAATCATCGGTTAACCGTGCACCACGTCAAAAGACACTTGGTACGCCAGGTGAAGTTCGTGAACTGCGCTTAGAGTTACTTCTCCTAGCGGATGTTGGTATGTTAGGCCTGCCAAATGCGGGCAAATCAACCTTTATTCGTGCTGTTTCTGCTGCTAAACCGAAAGTAGCAGATTACCCATTTACGACCTTGATCCCTAGCTTAGGTGTGGTTCGTGTTGGTGCTGGTAATAGCTTTGTGGTTGCTGATATACCGGGTCTGATTGAAGGTGCTGCGGATGGTGCTGGTTTAGGTATTCGATTCTTAAAGCATCTTGAGCGTTGTCGTGTGTTATTACACATGGTTGATCTGCAGCCTGTTGATGGCAGCGATCCAATACAAAATGCACTGACGATTATTGCTGAACTTGAACAGTACAGTGAAAAAGTATCAGCAAAACCAAGATGGTTGATCTTCAATAAAGTGGATCTTATGTCTGAAGAGGAAGCGGATGAGAAGATCACTGAGATCCTTGAAGCCCTTGCTTGGGAAGGCGATCACTTTAGAATTTCTGCAGTTAATCGCATTGGAACTAAAGAGCTGACTTATAAACTCTCAGACTTTATGGAAAACTTAGCCCCTGAAGAGATCGTTGAAGAAGCTTCGGATGATAAAGTGGACTTTAAGTGGGATGATTATCATAAAGACGCCATCGCAGGTAAACATGTGGTGACTGAAGATGATGACGATTGGGATGATTGGGATGACGAAGATGATGGTCATGTCATCTACGTAAGAGACTAATCCTCAGCAATACTTATAAAAGTCGCATTAATTGCGACTTTTTTTATATAGGTCAATAAATCTGCTGGAAATGTGTTCACACTGTGGGTGTTAGTTTGTACAACAAGTGTAACGATGATCAGCAAGGAGCCGGTTGGATAATGACTGAAGATCAACAGAGAGCTATTTCAAGGGTAGTAGCAAAATCGGGGCAGATATTGCTACAACATGGTGCTGAAAGTACCTTAGTTGCCGATATCAGTCGCCGAATTGGTATTGCTGCAGGTGTGTGCGATGTGCACATTTCCCTATCAGCAAGCTCAATTGTGATCACCACTATGGTTGATGATCACTGTATGACGACGACTCGACGTTGTCCTGACCGAGGCATTAATATGCGGGCAGTAACAGAGACGCAACGTATATGTATCTTAGCTGAAAAAGGGCTTCTCAATCTCTCTCAGATCCAAGTAAAGCTCGATGAAGTCAGCGCGGAAAGATATAACCGATGGTTAGTTGTGGTGATGATAGGCTTATCATGTGCCTGCTTTAGTCATTTGGCAGGTGGCGATTGGCCAGTATTCATAATGACATTTCTCGCCTCATCAATAGGTATGATTGTTCGGCAAGAGATTGGTCATCGTCACTTTAACCCGCTGCTTAATTTTGGAATTACCGCATTTGTCACCACATTGATATCCGGGCAAGCCGTGGTCTATCAGATTGGTGAACAACCTTTTCTTGCCATGGCTTCATCCGTTTTGATGTTGGTACCTGGTTTCCCCCTCATTAACGCGATCGCAGACATGGTTAAGGGCTATATCAATATGGGTATTGCACGTTGGACCATGGCTTCTTTGCTGACGCTTTCGACCAGTTTAGGAATTGTTGCTGCTATGAATCTTTTAGGAGTGTGGGGCTGGATAAATGGCTGATTTTCTGATTTTTTTGCTCGCTGTTGTTAATGATATGCTATTTGCTATGGTACCTGCCGTTGGTTTTGCGCTGGTATTTAATGTCCCAGTAAAAGCGTTAAAATACTGTGCGATTGGCGGTGCGATAGGGCATGGTACTCGATTTATCTTGATGCACTATGGCGTATCGATAGAGTGGTCGACGCTGTGCGCTGCGACGACGGTCGGTATGATTGGCGTACATTGGTCTCACCGATTTTTAGCCCACCCAAAAGTATTTACCGTTGCAGCATTAATTCCCATGGTTCCCGGTGTGTTTGCCTTTAAAGCAATGATCGCGGTGGTGGAAATTAACCAGATCGGATATAGCCCTGAATTGTGGGTGATGTTAATCGAAAACCTGATTAAAACGGTCTTCATTATCGCGGCATTAGCGATTGGCTTAGCGATGCCAGGTCTGCTTTTTTACCGCCGTAGACCAGTGGTATAATCCTCAAAAAGAGTTAATGGAATTTAGGAGTGACAATGAAAATCAGCATGATTGCTGCAATGGCAAAGCATCGAGTCATAGGCAGAGAGAACCAAATGCCTTGGCACCTGCCTGCTGACTTTGTTTGGTTTAAAAAATGCACTATGAACAAACCGATAGTGATGGGTAGGAAAACCTACGAGTCGATAGGCCGCCCACTACCGGGACGTCTTAATATCGTGATCAGTCGTGATAGCACGTTGAACATTAAGGGCGTGACCACGGTAACCAGTATTGAAGAAGCGAAGCGTGTGGCAGGTGAGTGTGATGAGTTAATGATCATTGGTGGAGGAAGTATTTATCAATCGTGTCTAGCGAGTGCTGACCGACTCTATCTAACCTATATTGATCTCGATGTTAAGGGAGATACGCTGTTTCCTGATTGGGGAGAAGGGTGGAGAGAGCTGAGTTCAGAGCACTATTGCTCGGATGAGAAAAATGCGCATGATATGAAGTTTGTGGTACTTGAAAGAGAGATCGATTAAGCATCAGAATGGAGTTGCTACTGCGGTTTAGGTAGCGACTCAAACCACGTCTTATCTTCCCACCTTAACATCGTCATTTTGTTGCCCCAAACACACCCTGTATCCAGTCCAATGACGTTTTTATCTTGGTAGCCCATCAATGCAGCCCAGTGACCAAAGATGATGGTAGGGATAATCGGCGTACGCGCTCGAAATGAGAACCATGGGATCAAACTGTTTTCATCCACTTGCTCTAAAGGGAGTTTACACGCCATGTCTAAGCGGCCATCTAAGTGACAGAATCGCATACGAGTAAAGGCATTAATGATGTACCGATAACGTTCAATACCATTCAGATCGGGCTGCCATTGATCCGGAGTGTTGCAGTACATATTAGCAAGTAACCATATCCACTGCTTGCTTTTTAATACACTTTCCACTTCACGAGCACACTCGGTTGCTGTGGCTAGATCCCATTGCGGCGAGATCCCTGCATGACACATAATGAAATTGTGACTAGGGTGCTGAGCGAGTAGCGGTTGCTGGCGTAGCCACAACAGTAAGGCTTCACTGTCTTCCGCTTCAAAAATAGCTCGGGTTTTGTCTTGATCTTTTATCGGGCAGATTCCTTGTGAAACCGCCAACAGGTGAAGGTCATGGTTGCCTAAAATGGTGACAGCAGAAGAACCAAGGTTTTTCACAAAGCGAAGTGTTTCTAGTGATTTTGGGCCACGAGCAACAAGATCTCCGGTTATCCAGAGTTGGTCACTCTCTCGATCAAATTGGACCATATCAAGCAGCTGAATCAACTCATCCAGACAGCCTTGAAGGTCACCAACAAGATAAGTCGCCACAATCAGTTAATTTATTATGTTCGGAATGGCGAGTAAAAACGGCTCAATCTCTACGTTGAACTCTTCCCCAAGGTGATCAATCATGGTGTAGTGCCCTTGCATCGTTCCGAGTGGGGTCTCAATGGCAGTTGCACTGGTATAGCGGTGCTCGTTTTTGGAAGCGATGACAGGCTGTTCACCAATAACGCCTTCACCGTTAATCACTAACTCTTTTTGATTGGAGTCAGTGATCAGCCAAAATCGACGCAATAACTGAACCTGTTGCTGACCTAAGTTTTTAATGGTGACTGTGTATGAAAAAACATAACGACCATTATCAGGCTCTGATTGCTCTGCCATATAGTGAGGCAGAACATGGCAGGTAACTAAGGGTTTATCTAAACTCATCTTCTCTCCTCACTAATCGACTATCTACTCTGAGTGATTGGCATTTAACCAGTTTGCCATTGCGACAAACTGTTCAAGGGTCAAATTTTCAGGTCGATGACTTGGGTTAATTCCTAACGCTTCAAGTTGCTCTTTATCCATTAAACCCTTGTAGCAGTTACGAACGGTTTTGCGTCGTTGGTTAAATCCTTCACGACAGACTCTCTCTAACCATTTCAAACTGTCTGCTGGATGAGGCAGTACTTCGTATGGGGTTAAACGAACCACGGCAGAATCGACTTTCGGTGGTGGTACAAATGCTGAAGGTGGTACTTCTAATACTGGCATCACTTTACAATAGTATTGTGCCATAACCGTCAAACGTCCATACGCTTTTGACCCTGGTCTTGCAGATAAGCGATTTACGACCTCTTTTTGCAGCATGAAGTGCATATCATGAACATCAGCATGAAATTCAAAGAGGTGGAACATTAATGGCGTAGAAATATTGTAGGGTAAATTACCAAAAATACGTAATTTGTTATTAGGTTTTATCAGCTGAGTAAAGTCAAAGCGCATGGCATCGCCTTCGTGGATAGTCAGCTTTGGCCCTAATTCAGGGTGGTTACGCAGACGCTCAGCTAAGTCTCTATCAAGCTCAATAACCGAAAATTTATCGACCATTTTACCAACAGGCTCTGTGATTGCTCCTAAACCTGGACCAATCTCTACCAGGTTTTGTCCTGGAAGTGGGTTAATTGCCGAGACAATCCCATCAATGACATAGGAGTCATTTAAGAAGTTTTGACCGAAACGTTTTCTTGCTTTATGACCTAGATGGACATCGTTGCTCATAGTCTATTTTCTACCAATTCAATTGCGTGAGATAGCGCTGTCTTAAAGCTACCTGTATCTGCTTTACCTGTGCCCGCTAAATCCAGTGCGGTGCCGTGATCGACGGATGTTCTTATAAAGGGTAAGCCTAATGTAATATTCACGGAATTACCAAATCCTTTAAATTTAAGTACTGGTAATCCTTGATCATGGTACATAGCTAACACTGCATCAGCATCGTCTAAATATTTATCTTGAAATACGGTGTCTGCAGGCAGAGGGCCAATAAGGTTGATCCCCTCTTCTGCTCTTAATTTTTCTAACGCGGGTTCAATCGTTTCAATCTCTTCGCGACCAAGGCAGCCATCTTCACCCGCGTGTGGGTTTAGACCACATACATAAATAGATGGTTTTTTGATACCGAATTTACTCTTGAGATCATCATTTAAGATACGTATTACTTGAGATAATCGATCTTGAGTAATGGCTTTTGATACATAAGCCAGTGGGATGTGAGTGGTCACTAGTGCGACTCGTAGCCCTTCGGTAGCAAGCATCATGACCACTTGTTGAGCGTTTGACTTCTCAGCAAAGAACTCTGTGTGGCCACTAAAAGCGACTCCTGCTCGGTTAATGACGCCTTTATGGACCGGACCGGTTACCACCGCATCAAAATCACCATCCATATTACCTTGAGCAGCAGAATCTAATGTTTCTAGAACGTAATGGCCGTTGAGCTCATTGAGGACTCCTGGAATCACTTCTGCTTTTAGTGGAATATCATGAACAACAAGTGTTCCTGCTCTGTGTGGTAGAGCAACACCTTTTGGTTGATATTCAATAATCTCTAACGGCAGCTCAAGCAGAGTTGCACGTTGTTGCAGCATTTCTGCATTAGCAAAGATGACGAGTTGATGCGGCCACTCTTGTTGAGCTAAAGAGAGGATTAAGTCAGGGCCTACACCTGCCGGTTCACCTGGAGTGATGGCGATTCGTTTAATTGATTTCATTAGTACTGCTATCGTTATCTGGTAAAATTTCAACGTAAGCGGCGGCGCGGATCTCTTGCAGCCATGCGCCTGCTTCTTCATTAAATTTACGATTCATTAAAATTCGGTATGCTCTGTTTTTAAGACTAGCATCAGTTCTGTCGACTTCTCGTTTGCCTTCCACTTCCACAATATGCCAGCCATGAACAGTTTTAAATGGCTTACTAATTTGACCTATTGCTAGCGTTTCAATTTGATGTTTAAACTCTGGGACATAGAGATCGGAGGTCTGCCAACCTAAACTTCCATTTTGCACTGCGGATCCCGGATCTTGACTGTACTGTTTTGCTAGCTCTGCAAAGGTGTATTGTCCAGACTGAATATCGGCAACAAACTCAGAAAGCTGTTTCTGAGCACCTTCATCACTCATAATCACCGTGGGTTTGATCAGAATGTGTCTTGCATTGATTTCGGTAACCGCGACGGTTTCAAGCCCTTTAACGTCTTCAATTTTTAAGATGTGAAAGCCTACACCACTGATAAAGGGGCCAATTATACTCGACTTACCTTGACCGGCAATCTGATCGGCAAAAATGGTTGGCATCTCCTCTTTTCTCATCCATCCCCAGTCCCCACCATTTAGGGCTTTAGGGCCTTTTGAGTAGGTATAAGCCATGGTTGAGAAATCGGCACCCTGTTTAAGGCGTTCCACCAATTCATTGGCCTGTTGCTCTAGCTCTTTTTTCTCTTCAGCGGTGGCACTATCCTGCGGACGGAGTTGAATGTGAGCGATTTGGTACTGTACTGTTGCTTGTGTCTCTTCAGCTAAAATTGACGCTAAGCTCTCAACTTCTTGCGGTAAGATGCTGATTCTTCGGCGAACTTGAGCATTTCTCGCTTCACTTGCCGCAATTTCACCACGAATCTGTTCACGAAAATCAGCATAAGAGAGACCTTGCTGTTCAGTTTTGTCTCTTAGTTGATCCAAGGTGATCTTGTTATTTTTGGCGATCTCATCGATAGCGGTGGCTAAACGAGTATCATCAATTTTGATGCCCATTTGGGTCGCCTGCTGGTTTTGGATGGTATCAACGATCAGTTTTTCCATCACCTGCTCACGCAATATGGACATCTCTGGTAAAGGTTGACCTTTTTGTTCTGCATTGATCTTGACGGTTTTGATGGCCGTATCAATATCGCTTTTTAGTACCACACCATCATTAACCACAGCAACAACACTGTCTAATTCTACTGGCTCTGATGATACCGAACTGCTCACTATCATCAGTAGTGCGCTAAATAGAGGAGACTTCCAATTTTTCATATTTTCATCCAAGGCATCGCACATAAATGAGAGGTAAATGGCTGCGCACTGTAGCACAGCTAAACGTCGAACTCATTATTATGGCAATTTTTCTGTTAAAAGAGCTTACGTTAGTTATTTAAATAAAAGGGGCGGCCATAACCAAGGGCATTGCCACCGTCACTAGAGCCGACAGCGGTATTGTTGCCTAAACCACGGATACCAACAGTAAAACCAATGTTGGACTCATACTCTGGACCCGGAGTTGGGGTTCCGACCCCATTAGGCCAGTCTCTGAGTTGATAGCTGTAAGTAAGACCAAATGACCAACAATCACTGAGATAAGTGACACCTGCCAACGACTCAATGGTAATGTCCTCATTGGTGTCATAAAAGTACTGTCCTTTAACCGACCAGCTTTTGTTGACATCAAATGCGGTCAAGAAACCCGCTTGAGATATTCCCTCTTCAGTATATTGATTGCTGTCTCTATCAATAAAGGCAACGGTTTTGCTGATGTAATCTTTAGTTACATAGCGGTAGTTAAGTTGAACATAGCCTTTATTATGACGGTATTCGATGGTGTTGTTAAGCAGCTGTAGCTCTTCTAGGTTAGAGTCATATTGCAAGCCACCGTGGTAGAACAGGTAGTCGTCATAGTTGAAGTCAGTTTCAATGGCCCAAGCACTTTTGTCTGAATCGGTGGAGTTATCGGTTGATGACTTTTCAAAGTAGTATATTTGGCCAAAGGCAATGTTCATTCGCTCTCTGTATTGGTCATCTAAGAATCGAGTGGTGGCACCAACACTGATCTGATTGGCTGGAGCAATATAATCGACACCACTGTATTTACGGCTGCGAAACAGCCCATAATAATCAGTTTGTAATAGAGTGGAGTCGTAACCACTGTAGATATCATCCTGCTCCACATCTTGGACATAAAGGTACTGTATTTGTGGCTCTAACGTTTGAAGGTAATCATCGATAATAAAGGTGGGTCTTTCAAAATAGAGCGTGCCACTGGTTTTAAACTCAGGCACAAAACGATTCGCTTCTTCCTCTAACTCTTTCAGTTCGGTAATGGTGTCATCAAACTCTTGTTGGTAGTAGGTATACATCATTTTCGCTTCTGAGGTCACCGACCACCCAGGGGCAGCAAAAGGGAGGCGTAGTGCTGGTTCAATATGCAGACGCGTCGCAGAAGGTTTAGTGGTATCGTCGGTTTCCAATCGGCTCACATGACTAAGCAGGTTGAAATCAAGTTCATTGAAAAACTGTGGTGCGTAGTAGTTAAATTCAACTTGTGGCATCAATCGGTAGGGTTTAGTAGCATCATCTAACACCTGAAAGTCACGAATTCGAACGGTGGTGTCCCAGTTTTGAACACGATAGGAGGCTTCTGCTGATTGCAGCAGCTGACCATCTTCACGGCTACCTATGCTGGAGTTAAGGTCTCGAAAGTAGTCGATATCACTGACTTGAGTGTAATCAACGGAGAACTTCCAACTCTCTTGGTAAATGCCACTGTGCGACCAGTTACTAGCCCAGCGAGTCCCTTGTTCAAGAAAGGCCTTATCTTCCGATAGATATTCCAGATCAAAACTGCCTTGTCCGGCATCAATCATGTATCGGAACTCCCCAAGAAATTGGGTACCACGCTTTTCCATATAATTAATGGTGGTCGTGGCATCATAGTTTTCAGCAAGATTCCAGTAGATAGGAACGGAGAGTTCTAAGCCATTTTTGCTGTCTAACTTTATACTCGGAATTAAAAGACCTGTCTTTCGAGTGTCCCCCACTGGAACGGTCAGATAGGGAGTATAAAAAATGGGGACGTCGAGTACTTCAAATCTCGCATTATAAAAGTGGGCCCACTCTTCGCTCTCATCGTATTCAATCGATGTCGCACTAAACTGCCAGCTGTTATCATCTATTGGGCAAGTGGTAAAAGATCCATCTTCCATCTTGTAGATAGCCTTGCCGCTCTTAAATATGTGAGCCGCTTCACCACGAGAGTTTTCACAACGTAACTCAAATTGAGCATTGGTCATGGTGCTATCTTCGGTGTCTAAATTAGTGATCACTTTATCTGATGTGGTGATCATATCGGCATCCGTAAACACCACATTACCTTCAGCGGTAACAATGTTTTCAGGTTGATGAAGGGTGATTTTATCGGCCTCAACGGTTTTTGGCCCTTGAGTGATGATGACATTGCCTTGGTAAGTGGCTCGGTTATTATTGCTTGACTCAACACTGTCCGCTTCGATGGTGACAGGAAGTTGTTTACTGTCTGTTTGACTGGCTGATTTTTTTTCTGCTTTACGCGTAGCACAGTAGTTCTCTGGTTGCTGACAAGCGCTTTTATCGTCTTGGTTTGCATTTTTCTCGGTGGCGCTGTTGTTGGCTAACGCAGCTGTGGAGGTGAGAGAAATACCAATCATGGTTGCAAGTAGAGAACGTGAAGTAAAAGACATCGAATTGAACTTTCCTGTTTGTTATATTTGATGTGCTGATAGACTCAGTACAAATATGGACGTATCCTGAACATATTATCCTCTATCTTAAAGGAAATTGCACATGCCGACACCTTTTTTGAGACAGGAAGTAAGGTAAAAAATTCATAGCTTGAGAGCAAAATATGCATATTTTTGGAAAACTGTTAGGTGTTTTTTTTGGTTCGTTATTTGGCGGTATGCTCGGTGCAGCATTTGGTCTTTTTATCGGCCATCAATTTGATAAGGCAAAAAGTAGAGCAAGAGGCGGCTTTAACTTTCAACATTCTGGGTCGCAATCAGAACGACAATCCGAATTTTTTCACGCCGCCTTCTCGGTAATGGGCCATGTAGCAAAAGCGAAAGGGCAAGTAACACAAGAGGAGATCATGCTGGCGAGCACCATGATGGATCGAATGAGTCTTCATGGAGAACAGCGAAAAGAGGCTCAAAACGCGTTTAGAGAGGGCAAAGAGTCAGAATTCCCATTAGATGAAACCTTGCAGAAAGTGCGTCAGTCTGCCAGCGGCCGTCGTGATCTACTGCAGTTTTTTTTAGAGTTACAAATATCTGCCGCATTTGCGGATGGTGAAGTGCATCCAAAAGAGAGAGCAGTACTGCATACTATTGCTGCCGCTCTGGGTTTCTCTGCCGCTCAGTTAGAGAAAAGATTGAAAATGCAAGAGGCTGCATTTCGTTTTCAGCAGGGTGGCGGCACGCACCAAGGAAACTTTCAAGGTGACTGGGGACAAGCTTCTCAAGCCAATCAACTCAGTGATGCCTATAAATTGTTAGGCATTAGTGAAGATGCTGACGCCAAGGAATTAAAACGCGCCTATCGTAAATTGATGAATGAACATCATCCGGATAAATTGGTCGCAAAAGGGTTGCCGCCAGAGATGATGGAGATGGCAAAAGAGAAAGCGCAAGAGATTCAAGCTGCCAATGATCTGATAAAAAAAGTGAAAGGGTTTAAATAACCACAATGTGAGTAGAGTGTCGCTCTACTCACATCCACCGCTCGACCTATTCGTTTAAACGCCAGTCATAATCAAAGCTAATCTGCCCTGAGTACCCGTTAAGTTCAACTCGATATTGCGCGAGATGTCGAAATAGCGCTTCTTTGTCGCCAAAATCGCTACTGAACCAATCATAGATTGAAGAGAGCTGTAATTTGCCGGACTCTAATGTCGCGCCTTTAGTGCTGTTGATGAAATCAGACGCGGCTTTATCTAGGAGTGCTTGACTATTTTGAGCCGTAAATGCGCTAGATTGTAAGTTGGGGCAGCCCAGACTGGCACAGTTAACGGCATAGTGGGTTCTAGCATCTTGCCAGATAGGGCGTAATATTCGATGCTCTATATCATTGAGAGTTAACTTTTTCGAGTTAATGATCGCAATCTGATCCCCCCACGGACCAAAGCTAAAAATCCCTCCCAATTTAGTGATCGATTTCAGAGGGTAATTGTCTAAGATAAGGTTTACGGTGAGCGCGTTATACAAATTAACCCAGTAGGCATATTGTTCCGTTCGGTTAAAAGTACGAGGGTCCAGTTTGCTCAAGTCAGCAAGATAATTTTGGAGTTTGGTTCTATCAATCTCTGTGACTTTACCATATTGAAAAAGTGTCTGAGTACCACGTTGAATGAGATAACTATCCAGTAGTTGTTGCCACGGTTGATGAGAGATTGAAGCGCTGTTCTGCTCATTACTTTTATCCCAAAAAGACCATAACTCCGCGTCAGGAGCGGCAGCACTATTGAGAGTGACTAGTAGCATTATTATTGAGAGGAGATATTTCATATCATAACCTTAACATGGTGAAGAGTAGGGCGTTATGACTAAGATGACCTGATGATGGGGCGTTCTATTTCAAAAAATAATAGGGCTGCGGATACGTGCAGCCCTTAATTAGAGATAAGCTATTTCAAAAAGCTTGGAATGCTCTGTTCAAACTCAGAGATTTTCTCTTCGTGCTGCAAGGTCAGTCCAATGTTATCTAACCCATTAAGTAAGCAGTGACGACGAAACTCATCAATCTCAAATCCATAGGTTTTTCCGTTGGCGGTGACTAACATGCTCTCTAAGTTAACGTTGATCTCTGCACCTTCGGTACTGTGTACAAAATCAAATAACTCATTAACTTCTTGATCCGTCAAACGAACCGGAATCATCTGGTTATTAATGGAGTTTCCATAAAAGATATCGGCAAAACTAGAGGCGATCATGATTTGAATGCCGTAGTCTGCTAATGCCCAAGGAGCGTGCTCTCTTGACGATCCGCAACCAAAGTTTTCGCGAGCCAAAAGAATACTGGCCCCTTGATAGCGTTTTTCGTTCATGACAAATTCAGGGTTTGGTTGTTGCCCTTCATCATCAAGAAAGCGCCAGTCATGAAAAAGATGTTTGCCAAAGCCGATGCGGTTTACTTTTTGTAAAAACTGCTTTGGAATAATGGCATCGGTATCAATGTTAGCGGTATCTAAAGGAACCACTAGGCCTGTGTGTTGCTTAAAACCTGACATAATCAGCTCCTTAATCTAAATCTTGAATATCAACAAAGTGGCCTGCACAAGCCGCGGCGGCAGCCATCGCTGGGCTGACTAGGTGAGTACGTCCATCACGACCTTGGCGACCTTCAAAGTTACGGTTGCTGGTTGATGCACAACGTTCATGTGGACCTAGTCTGTCATTGTTCATGGCAAGACACATTGAACAACCTGGTAGACGCCACTCAAAACCTGCTTCGATGAAGATTTTATCTAATCCTTCAGCTTCGGCTTGCGCTTTTACCTGCTCAGAGCCAGGTACGACTAAAGCTTGGACATGGCTGGCAACCGAGCGACCTTTAGCGACTTTTGCTGCTGCACGCATATCTTCTATGCGTGAATTAGTGCACGACCCGATGAACACTTTATCAATAGGGAAGTCAGACAGATTTTTGCCTGCTTCTAATCCCATATAAGCCAGCGCTTTTTCAGCAGAGGCTTTCTCAACGGGATCAGAGAAGTCGTCAGGACCAGGAATGATGGTATTAATCGGAATAACTTGGCCTGGATTGGTTCCCCAAGTGACTTGAGGTTTAATCTCACTGGCGTCTAAAGTAACAACGGCATCAAACGTGGCGTTATCATCTGTTTTCAGGCTTGACCAGTACTCAACAGCGGCATCGTAATCGGCACCCGATGGTGAAAATTTACGATCTTTAATGTAGTCGAATGTGGTTTGATCCGGAGCAATAAGTCCTGCTTTTGCACCCAACTCGATCGCCATATTACAGACGGTCATTCGACCTTCCATAGTCAAATCTGTGATGGCTTCACCACAAAACTCAACTACGTAACCCGTACCACCTGCAGCGGTGGTTTTACCAATAATCGCCAATACGATATCTTTGGCGGTGATCCCTTTAGCGACCTTTCCTTTGACTTCGATCTTCATGGTTTTGGCTTTGGCTTGTTTCAGCGTTTGTGTTGCTAAAACGTGCTCTACTTCAGAGGTACCAATACCAAATGCCAGAGAACCGAATGCACCGTGGGTCGCAGTGTGCGAGTCGCCACAGACGATGGTCATACCCGGTAGAGTAATGCCTAGCTCTGGACCCATAACATGCACAATGCCTTGATACTTGTGGTTCAAGTCATACAGAGTGACACCAAACTCTTCACAGTTTTTTGCCAATGTCTCCATCTGTATTTTCGCCATCTCGCCACACGCATTAATGTCTTTGGTCTGCGTGGAGACGTTATGATCCATTGTGGCGAAGGTTTTTCCTGTTTGACGAACGACACGTCCTTTCTCTCGCAAACCATCAAAGGCTTGTGGGGAGGTCACCTCATGGACTAAATGACGGTCAATGTACAAAATCGGTGTTTCGCCTTTTGCCGCAACGGCGACATGGGCATCATAAACTTTTTCGTATAGTGTTTTTGACATTGCGTTTTCCTTTTGCTCTTCACAGCTCTTATTATTATGATTTAATCTAAGATGTAGTTTGCGATCTTATCGCCCATTTCACTGGTACTTAATGGGGTAGCGTTTCCGGCTAGGTCGGCAGTTAGTTCGCCGGCTTCAAGTGCTTTAGAGACTGCTTTTTCAATGTCAGTAGCCGCTTGGTCTTCATGTAAACTGTAACGAAGCATAAGTGCTGCCGACAGAATTTGAGCCACTGGATTGGCAATGTTCTTTCCTGCTATATCCGGTGCGGAGCCTCCTGCAGGTTCATACAGACCAAATTTGCTTTGATTTAAGCTGGCGGATGGAAGCATGCCCATTGAACCAGTAATCATCGCACACTCATCTGAGATAATATCGCCAAAGATGTTCGAGCACAGCATGACATCAAACTGGGAAGGATCTTTAATTAATTGCATGGTCGCATTATCAATATAGATGTGGTTTAAAGCGACTTCAGGGTAATCTTTCGCCACTTCCTCTACCACTTCACGCCATAAAATAGAGCTCTGTAACACGTTTGCTTTATCAATTGAGTAGACATTTTTGCTGCGTAACATGGCTGATTCAAAAGCGATTTTTGCAATGCGCTCAATCTCATAGCGGTGATACACCTCGGTATCAAAGGCTTTCTCTTCTGGACCTTGGCCTTCACGTCCTTTCGGCTCACCAAAGTAGATACCACCAGTTAACTCACGTACTACGACGATGTCAAAACCACGTTCTGAGATATCAGCACGAAGTGGTGAGAAATTTTCCAATCCAGCATGAATTTGTGCAGGACGAAGGTTACAAAACAGTTGGAAGTGCTTGCGAAGTGGCAACAGAGCACCACGTTCAGGTTGATCGTTTGGAGCAAGGTGTTCCCATTTTGGGCCGCCGACAGAACCAAAAAGTATCGCATCGGACGCTTCACACCCCTTTAAAGTACTTTCAGGTAGCGGGCAGCCGTGATTATCAATAGCAATCCCCCCTACATCATACTGCGTTTTATCAAAGGTGATGCTGTGCTTCTTTGAAATTGCATCCAAGACTTTATGCGCTTGTTCCATTACTTCTGGGCCAATGCCGTCACCGGGTAAAACTGCAATTTTATAGCTGTTGCCTGCCATGGTTATCTCTCTCCTGATTAATTTATGATGACTGTGTTGCCATAAGTTGTTACTTAATTAGTGCTGCACTTTTTGACTTTTGATATCAACAATCTGATTCGCTCGATGAATGCTGTTGATTACGTGCAGTAGTGCTTGCCCTGATGCTTCAACGATGTCGGTTGCAAGCCCAGTGCCGTGGTATTTTCGACCTTTATAATTGGCAATAATATCAGCTTGCCCTAGGCCATCTTCACCTTCACCTTTAGCGGTTAGGTCAAATTTATCCAGTACAATTTCATACCCTGTTAAGCGGTAAATACATTGATACAGTGCATCGACTGGGCCGTTGCCGACCGCGGCCTCACTCTTCTCTACGTCTCCGCACTGTAACTTAATGCTGGTGGTTGCCATGATGCTACCTGATTGAACGCTCAAGTAGTTTATTTTAAAGAAATCGTCTTCATCCCTAAGGTTAGAGAAGTGCATCAAAGCCTCTAAGTCATAGTCGAAAACTTGACCTTTACGATCTGCAAGCTTCAAGAAGTCGGTATATAACTCGTCCAGCTTATACTCATCTTCTCGATAACCCATGGCATCCATGTGACTTTTCACTGCAGCACGTCCAGAACGACTGGTTAGATTCAACGCTTGGTTTTTTAGACCTATCGATTCAGGGGTCATGATTTCGTAAGTGTTTTTATTTTTTAAGATACCATCTTGGTGAATGCCTGAAGAGTGGCTAAAAGCATTGCTACCCACAACGGCCTTGTTGCTTTGAATCGGCATGTTGCAAAGCTGGCTGATAAGGTGACTGGTGCGGTGTATCTCTTTATGTTGAATATTGGTGTGTACCCCTAACAGCTCTGAGCGAGTTTTGATGATCATCGCGATCTCTTCAAGTGCACAGTTACCCGCTCGTTCGCCCAAACCATTAATGGTGCCTTCAATTTGACGAGCCCCTGCTTGAACCGCAGAGATTGAGTTGGCAACAGACATGCCTAAATCATCATGGCAATGGACTGAGATTATCGCTTTATCAATATTAGGAACACGATTGAATAGGGTTTCGATAATGGCGCCAAACTCACCAGGTACCGTATAACCTACTGTGTCAGGGATATTGATCGTAGAAGCACCTGCGTCAATCGCGGCTTCGACCATACGGCACAAGTTATCAATAGGAGTTCGGCCAGCATCTTCACATGAGAACTCAACGTCATCGGTATAGTTTCTAGCACGCTTTACGGCAGCGACACCCATTTCAACTACATCTTCGTAACTACGTCGCAGCTTATCTTGTACGTGCACGGTTGAGGTGGAGATAAAAGTATGGATACGAAACGCCTCAGCCACTTTCAATGACTCTGCTGCGACATCAATGTCTTTTGATACCGCACGAGCCAGAGCACAAATCCGGCTGTTTTTGATATTTTTAGCAATGGTTTGAACCGATTCAAAATCGCCAGGCGAAGAGACAGGAAAGCCTGCTTCAATCACATCAACGCCCAGTCGTTCAAGTGCATAGGCGATTTGCAATTTCTCTTTAACCGTTAAGCTTGCAGATAACGCTTGCTCGCCATCACGTAAGGTGGTGTCGAAAATTATCACTTGATCGTTCATGGCTGCTTCCTTATGTCGATATAGAATCGAATGTTATCCAATATATTATTAAGAATGATGTGTTTTAAATAACCATAGTTACAAAAAAACCCGCTTCAGGGCGGGTTTTAGAATTTGTGTGGTTTTCAACCAACAAGCTACCCGCGCGATCTGGTCACGATAAGGAGGAGGCTTAGAAGTCGAGATGAAGAAAATAGCATGACACAAATCCATATATACATTATTAACACCATATTTACCGTAATTTATTCTGAGCGTCAAACAAGAAAAGCTATTATTTGCGGAGTAAAGTCTCAAGCTCATTTGGTTTATACTGATTTTACTTTTTTATTTGGTTTAAAGTTCTGTTTGGAGTGTCGTGTGTAGATTAGACGTTCATGCATCTACCTATGTTCAGGTTAAAAAATTGTAATGTTTTTTTCTTAATTAGTTGGTGTCACTGACATGAAAGGGAGGAGGAGCTAGTAATTAATCAATTGATTAAATAGTGGTGAATTATTGTGCTGCTTATTTGTTGGTTTTTTTTCTATAATTAATCATCTGATTAATTTATTGAGACGCGATATGGTGAAGAGCCGAAAAGCAGGGCGCCCTCCTCAAAACTCCGACGTGAGAGAACGTTTGATTCAGCAAGCTCGTGAGTTATTTGTCATTCACTCATACGACAAGGTATCGACACGCTTAATCGCCGATCGTGCTGAGGTGAATATCGCGATGATACGTTACTACTTCGGTAATAAAGCGGGATTATTTGAAACCATGCTGCGAGAGACATTGCGTCCTATGCAGTTGCAGATGCAAAAGTTGACTGAAGATGCGAGTCATAAAAATTTTCTCGATTTGATGAGAACCTACTATCAGGAGATGGTAAAGGTGCCCAAGTTCCCTCGTTTGATAGCACAAGTCATGAACATGCCTCCTTCAGAAGTGCAAAGAGAACTGTTGGAGAAAGTGTTCTTAGATATCACTAAACCTGCTCAAGATGTCATTTTTGATAAGTTAATCGAAAGCGGGGTGCTTAAAAAAGGGCTGGATCCCCAGCTATGTCGAGTCTCTTACATTAGTTTGATGGTATTCCCGTTTGTAGCGCCACCGCCACTGTTAGTTTTACATGGTATTGAGCTTAATGAAGCATTTTTAAATCGTTTGATAGAGCACAATATAACACTGATGACGGAAGGGTTCATAAATGTTGAAACGATTGATAATAAGCAAGGAAGAAGCGAATGAAGTTACCTCGTAAGTGGTTATTTTTTCCCGTTGTGGCGTTAGGGGTGATGATCCTTGTCGCAGTCACTAAGATGCGCCCTGATGCGGAAGTTAAACCTTTAGAAGATCGCTCTCAAGTAGTAAAAACGGTGACGTTAGAACCGAAATCTATCGCACCTCTTGTCATTGGCTTTGGCAAAATCAGACCAAAGTTAGAGTGGAAAGCCATTGCAGAGGTCTCAGGTAAAGTGGTTTATCGTCACCCTGAATTAAATAAAGGGAATGTGCTGGTCGCTGGTACGGAGGTGCTTCGTATTGATCCATTAGATTATGAACTAAAACTGGCGCAAGCTGAGGCTGATTTAAGCTCAAGCCAAACCCAACTGGCAAAAGTGGATCTCGAAGAGAAAAATATCCGTAATACCTTATCCATTGAGAAAACACGCTTAGGCATCAGTAAAAAGGAACTGGACCGAAAAGTGAACTTACAGAAAAGAGGGTTAACGTCCACGTCTGATTTGGACCAACAGAATCAATCCTATTTGGCGCAACAAAAAGTGGTGCTTGATATTAATAATCAAATATTACTGTTGCCGGATGAACGTAAAGTTGCCCATGCGATGGTGAAAGTGAATCAAGCGAAATTAAAAGAGGCGCAGCGGTCGCTAGAGAAAACCAGCATTGTACTCCCTGTTGATGTGCGTATTGCTGAGGTGGACATTGAAGCGGACCAAGTGGTTAACCTGCAACAGGCGATGTTTATTGCCCATGGTATTGAAACCATGGAGATGGAAGCCCAAGTCTCATTGCATGATATGCAAACGTTAGCGAAAAGCTTCACCACGTTTACCTTAAATGAACAAGGGATGCCTAATATTGATGCTTTACCCTTAAAAGCCAGAGTGTTATTAAGCAGTGGTCGTTTCAATGTTGAGTGGCAAGCGCATGTCGCTCGTATTAGCGAAACCGTCGACCCAAACCAAGCCACCGTCGGTATTATTTTAGAAATTGAACAAGACTATCGAACACTAAAGCCAAGCACACCACCGCCATTGGTGAACGGTATGTTTGTTAAAGCTGTTATTGAAGGGTCTGCATCAGACCAATGGGTCGTGCCTGAAAGTGCAGTGCATGGAAGCCATATCTATTTACTTAGCAGTGACAGTCGGTTGATTATTCAGCCGATAACGATTTTATTTCGAAGAGATAATCAGGTGGTGATTACTGCGGGCCTCTCTTCGGGGGATCAATTAATCATGAATGATATTCTTCCTGCGATTAATGGCATGAAGCTACGGACGATTAAACCGCAGCAGGCAGGAGGGGGTTCGTAATGATTAAGTTCTTTGCCAGACACCCGACGGCCGCTAATCTGCTCATGTTGAGTCTGCTGTTATTAGGCGTAGTGTCACTGTCTCAGGTAAAGCGTGAAACGTTTCCTGAATTTAGTCCACTCTATATATCAGCAGGAGTTGTGTATCCTGGTGCCTCTCCTCAAGAGGTTGAAGAGAGTATCTGTGTGAGGATGGAAGATGCCGTCGATGGTCTTGGTAATATTGAAGAGACCCGATGTGAAGCGGTTGAAGGCTCAGCTCGTTTAGTGATCAAGCTGAACGAAAAAACGGATATTGGCAGGATGTTAGTGGATGTGCAGACACAGATCAATGCCATCAATGACTTCCCAAAAGAGATAGAGTCTCCGATTGTGCAGGAATTGGATTGGAATGAACCCGTGGTTGATGTGGCGATCTCTGCCAAAACAACCTGGCCTGAACTAAAAGCGTATGCTGAGAAGCTGAAGTTAATCTTAAAACTGGATTATGACGTTGCCTTGGTCAGAGTGACTGGGTTCTCTGATCATCAATACCGAGTTGAGTTAGATGAGGTCGCGATTCGTCAGCTAGGTCTCAACGTTAATGATATAGCCAATAAACTGGCTGCACAAAATATTAAATTACCGAGCGGAAGCATTGAAACGCCAGAAAAGAACTTCTTAATTCGCTTTGATGAAAGAAAAACAACCCCTGTTGAACTGGCTACTATCGTGATGGGTGCCTCTGAGAGTGGCGCTCTGATCCGCTTGGGGGATATTGCCACGATCAGTGACCGTTTTGAACTCGACGAACAGAAGATTATCTTCAACGGTAATCCCTCAGCAGTATTGAAAGTGAGTAAAAATAAATCTGATGATGCATTGAGAATTAAGGAGAGAGTGGCTGAATTTGTCACTTATCAACAGTCGGTTGCCCCGGATGGCGTGACACTGGAAATGACCAATGATCTCTCTTCACTATTATGGGATCGCCTCACTATGATGGTGAGTAATGGTTGGCAGGGTATCACCCTTGTTTTTTTAACCATGTGGCTATTTTTTACTCTACGATACTCCTTTTGGGTTGCAGCAGGCCTTCCGGTTGCTTTTCTTGGTGGTCTGTTTTTAATGGCCAGCTTAGGTCTCTCTATTAATATCATGTCTTTGGTTGCGTTATTAATGGCGATAGGGATCATGATGGACGATGCTATCGTTATTGCAGAGTCTATTGCCTCTCATTTGGACCGAGGGCAAGAGATAGATGATGCGGTGTATAATGGGGTCAAAAAAGTGATGCCGGGGGTTATCTCCTCTTTCCTTACTACGGTCTGTATTTTTGGCAGCTTGATGTTTCTGCAAGGGGAGATGGGGGCGGTATTAAGAGTGGTTCCTCAAGTGCTGATCTTGGTATTAAGCCTGAGTTTAATAGAGGCATTTCTTATTTTACCCAACCATTTATCCCATTCGCTGCATAGAGCTAAAAATGATAAACCTGTGTCTGGTTTTAAAAAACGTCTGCTCGATCGTTTTGACCACTTTCGAAATACCACGCTTGTTTATGCGGTGACTAAGGTCGTGGAGTGGCGTTATGCATTCTTAGGCAGTGTCATCGCTATGTTGCTTGTCTCCTTTTCCCTTATTTCCGGTGGCGCGCTAAAGTTTGTCGGCTTTCCTGAGTTGGATGGGGATATTGCTGAAGCGAGAATCATCCTTCCCCCAGGCTCGTCACTCTCTCAAACAGAGCTCGTTGTCGAACACATTGTGACTGCAGCGCAGCGCTTAAATAAAACATGGAGTGAAAATAACGAAGGGGGACGTCAACTGGTAGAGCATATTACGCAACAGTTTAATGTAAACGCGGATGCCAATGAATCGGGACCACACCTTGCGACAGTGCGTTTAGACTTTTTAGGGGCGGAAGAGCGAAACTCTCTATTGGATGACTTTATTGATGCGTGGCGTTTAGAGGTTGGTGATCTTCCAGAGCCTGTCACGTTAGTATTTAAACAGCCTACTATGGGACCTGGAGGGCGAGCCATTGAAATACGTATGATGGACAGTGATCTGCATACGTTAAAAGCCGCTTCTATAGAGGTTCAAGCCTATCTCAATGAGTTTGCAGGGGTGTATGGTGTCCTTGATGATATGCGAATGGGTAAAGAGGAGGTATTAGTCAAACTGCGTCCTGGAGCGGAAACCTATGGGATTACAGGGCAGCTGGTTGCTAATCAGCTGCGTGCGGCGTATTTTGGCCAGACTGCGGACGAAATTCAGTTAGGCGTTGAAAATATTGAGATAGAGGTTCGCTTTAATAAAGAGCAAGCTGGCGATCTTCATACTTTGGAGAACTTCCCTATTATCATGCCTAACGGTAGCCAGATTCCTCTCGCATCTCTTGCAACATTAACCCCTCAGAGAAACTATGTACGTATACAAAGAGTTAATGGAGTAAGAACATTAAGTGTTTTTGGTGATGTGCATGCTTCTCAGATCAGCTCTACAGAGATACTTAACCAGTTCAAGAAAGATCTTGTGCCCACGCTTCAGCAGCGGTATCCGACGTTGCGATTTGACTTTGAAGGGGAGGCGAAAGATTCAGCGCAGACAGGTCAATCTATCGCAACAGGATTTATGATAGGACTGTTTGGTGTATTTGTAATTTTAAGTTTTCAGTTTAGAAGTTACCTTGAGCCTTTTGTGGTAATGATCGCCATCCCTTTAGCATTGATTGGTGTGCTTTGGGGGCACTTCTTACTCGGACACTCATTAAGTATGCCTAGTATCATGGGGTTTGTGTCTCTTGCTGGGGTTGTCGTTAATGACTCCATATTATTGGTGCAATATATTCGTCATCATGTCGATGAAGGGATGACGGTGCATGAATCAGTGGTTAAGGCGAGCCAAGAGCGATTCCGAGCCGTCTTTTTAACGTCATTAACAACGGCTGCGGGTCTTTTACCTCTTCTGTTGGAAACCAGTTTACAAGCACAAGTCATTAAACCTTTAGTTATCTCGATTGTGTTTGGCATATTTACTTCAACACTGCTGGTGCTCTTTATGATTCCTGCTGCTTATGCAGTATTAGCGGATGGAGGCTGGGTGAAAAAACATCACAGACTCTCACTGTAAGTACTCTGCTCAGACCACGGTTCCCCCTCAACATTATCTCTATGTTGAGGGGGAAATTATTATTAGCTATTGATAAAACTATTTTTAGCGGTAGTATTTTCGAAAACAATAGCCACTTCATAATTGTTCTATCGCCTCTATGAATGATTTAACTATAACTATAATATTGCTTAATTAGTATGTCATGCTGTATAGTGGGTGATAAACCATACCTTTTAGGAATGTTTAGTTTTTTTTATTTTCCTCTTTTTTAAAGTTAATTATTTGAAACTAAATGGATAATTTTCAATTAATATGAAAAGAAATGATTAAATATCAAAGGCTATGGCGCTTTATTTGTTATTGATGAATAGTTGCATCTGGCTCGGAACTATTTCCTTGGCGAATATTATTAGGATTAAGAACGATCCGATTTGTTGGCATTGACGCTTGAGAAAAATCCCCTACTTTATAAGGCTTACCAATGATACGTAGAGATAACTCTGCCCAATCAAACCACTTTCGTATGGACTCAAACTTACGCGGCGTGGACCTGAATTTACTGACAGTCTTTGATGCTGTTATGCAGGAACAGAATATTACGCGTGCAGCACAAAATTTAGGAATGTCTCAACCAGCAGTCAGTAATGCCGTTGCGCGCTTGAAGGTGATGTTCAATGATGAGCTATTTATTCGTCATGGACGTGGTATACAACCAACATTAAGAGCGAAACAGTTATTTGGGCCACTAAGGCAAGCTCTTCAGTTGGTAAAAAACGAGTTACCAAGTTCAATATTTTCACCAGAAACGTCTGAACGTCAGTTTAAACTGGCGATCTGTAGCCCATCTGACATACGCTTCGCTCCTCGTATTATGAAGGATATCCATACCGAAGCGCCTTATGTTCAACTTCAGTTAGATGGAGAGATCGACGCTAACCTAGCTCAAAAATTACGTTATCAAGAGGTTGATTTTGTGATTGATTACGCTAAATTTGATGAACCCGGTTTTGCCAGCACCGAGCTATTTAGTGATGAGCTGGTGGTTATTAGTAGCTCAACGCACCCAAGAATTGGTGACTCAATCTCTAAACAAGAGCTGTTAGCAGAAAAACACGCGATCTTATCTAAGATAGATAAAGTGTACCGTTTTGGTGATTCTATCTACTCTAATGATAACTATGTTCAAGCGTACCAAGGTACGAGTATGAGTAATATTCTGTATGTTGTGGCTCAATCTGATTTGGTGACTGTTGCTCCGCGCTGGTTGGTTGAATCCATGCCAAATAACGCACAGTTCAAAGTCCTTGAACTGCCATTTGAGAACAACAAAATCAGTAGTTACTTGAGCTGGCATGAGTCTTCACTGAAAGACAAAGGAAATATCTGGATGAGAGATCAATTAATGAAGATCTGTGGTGAAGAGATAGTTGCTTCACATCAACTATAATCAATGTCACATATTAGAGAAAGTCAGCTTCTGCTGGCTTTTTTGTATATTCGCCTCTATGTTTTTGAATAATAGAAACTTAAATAGACTGTTTTAAAGTTTTTAAGACTCTTTATGCGTCATACCGTCGATTGAGCAATTTATTTAGTTGCCTTTTTATCCACTGTTTGTAGAATTCCTGCATCAAAATCAGCTTACACTTGTAAGCCTAAGGTACAGATATTATTTATGAATGATTTGCATATTGTAAAAAGAGTTCGTGAGCAAGCAGCTCAACGTCAAAATGATACTGCTTTACGTGAACGTGACTCTCAGGGGAATTGGTCGGATATTAGCTGGCAGCAGTTTGGACAGCAAATTGATGAGCTCTCTCTCGCACTACTGGCTTATGGGGTAAAAGTACAAGAGAACGTCGGTATATTCTCAAACAATATGGCTCGTTGGTCTATTGCTGATTTCGCGACTATGCAAGCTCGTGCAGTCACGGTTCCTATCTATCCGACCAATACCCCTAAACAATCAGCCTATATTATTAATGATGCAGACGTACGCATTCTATTTGTAGGTGAACAAGCTCAATATAATGCCGCAGTAGTGATTTTTGAGCAGTGTGAATCATTAGAGTATATCGTTGCGATGACTGACGAGGTAGACCTTAATGATCACCCTTCAGGCTATCACTGGAACAGTTTCATTGATTCCGTAACTCAGGCTGACAGCAGTGAACTTGATAGCCGGATAGAAGACGCCAATATGGATGATCTTCTGACGCTTATTTATACCTCTGGCACCACCGGTGAGCCGAAAGGTGTGATGCTTGATTATACTAATGTAGCAGCCCAGCTTTTGGGACATGATCAACGTCTGGCGTTAACGGAGAAAGATGTCTCTCTCTGCTTTTTACCTCTATCGCATGTATTTGAACGAGCTTGGACGTTTTATGTGCTTCACAAAGGTGCGGTGAACTGCTATTTACAAAATACCAATCTAATTAAAGAGGCGCTGTCGGAAGTTAAACCAACGGTGGTCGCTGCTGTCCCACGTTTTTACGAGAAGATCTTCTCTACCGTACATGAGAAGGTGTCGCGCGCACCCCTGCATAAAAAGATCATGTTCACTTGGGCAGTTAATATGGGCGCTAAAATGGCCGTGGCGCATCAAGAGTCCCGTCAACCATCTTGGGCACTAAAAAGTGCTTATCAGTTAGCGGACAAGTTAGTACTGAACAAGCTGCGTGGAATTTTGGGTGGAAACATTAACTTTATGCCCTGCGGCGGTGCAAAATTAGATACAACCATAGGACGTTTTTTTCATGCCATCGGAATTAATGTCAAACTGGGTTACGGTATGACAGAAACCACGGCAACAGTGTCTTGTTGGAATGATAGAGAGTTTAATCCTGACTCTATAGGGACAGCGATGCTGGGCGCCGAAGTGAAAATTGGCGATAAAAATGAGATTTTGGTTCGTGGTCCAATGGTTATGCGTGGTTATTATAAAAAACCAGAAGAGACAGCGAAAACTTTCACAGAAGACGGTTTTTTGAAAACAGGCGATGCTGGCGAGTTTGATGCGAATGGAAACCTCTATATAACCGATCGTATTAAAGAGTTAATGAAAACCTCTGGGGGAAAATACATCGCCCCCCAAATGATTGAAGGTACCATAGGCAAAGATCACTTTATTGAACAGATTGCTGTGGTTGCGGATACTAGAAAATTTGTTTCAGCGTTAATTGTGCCTTGTTATGATGTTCTTGAGGAGTATGCCAAAGAGCTCAATATCATCTACCATGACCGTATGGATCTACTTAAACACAGTCAAATTGTTGAGATGTTTGAGAGTAGAGTCTCTGACTTGCAAAAAGAGCTGGCTCGTTTCGAGCAGGTCAAAAAGTTCACACTGCTACCCAAAGCCTTCTCTATGGATAAAGGAGAGCTGACGCCAACTCAGAAATTACGACGTAAGGTGATTGATGAGCGGTATCAGAGTGAAATTGACGATATGTACGATGACAAAAAATAGAACTTAACCCGTTCAGAGATGAGTCAAACATCATAAAAAAGGAGCCTTGGGCTCCTTTTTTATTGCCTTGATTTTTTGTGTCGAATTTTCATTTAGATTAGGTCTAATTGTCTGCCTACCTACTCATTTTCAGGTGGAATACTTTTATTTTTTCAGTTTTATTGGTTATTTGGATTTAAAAGAAAAAACAACCGTGGACTTAATTGCAACTAAAGGGTTAAAGTTGTTTCTGGTTGGTTCTATTTGTTATGAAAAATGGAGCTGCATAGAATGAAAAATATCATTATTTCTGTTTAGGCTAAAAATAAGCCCTAACTATGCGAAACTGAAAGTTTGTTGAATACCGTTTAGCACTGTTTCAGTTAGCAATGACCTGGAGAAAAAATATGGAAATGTTATCTGGCGCGGATATGGTAGTCCGCTCACTGATTGATCAAGGTGTGAAACACATCTTTGGCTACCCTGGAGGCTCTGTTCTAGACATCTACGACGCCCTTCATGAAAAAGGGGAAGTTGAGCATGTATTAGTAAGACATGAGCAAGCCGCTGTTCACATGGCCGATGGTTTTGCTAGAGCGACAGGCGAAGTCGGTGTTGTCCTGGTTACATCGGGTCCTGGTGCAACCAATGCCATTACCGGTATTGCGACTGCTTATACTGACTCTATTCCGTTAGTGGTCATTTCAGGTCAGGTTCCAACCGGGTTAATCGGTAATGATGCATTTCAAGAGTGTGACATGATTGGTATTTCAAGACCGGTTGTGAAACACAGTTTCTTAGTCCAAAAAGCTTCTGATATTCCAGAGATCATCAAAAAAGCATTCTATTTAGCTTCATCAGGTCGACCTGGACCTGTGGTTATCGATCTTCCAAAAGACATGATGGACCCGACTAAAAAATTCGAATACGCCTATCCTGAAACCATTAAAATGCGTTCATATAATCCAACTAAAGTCGGCCATAAAGGGCAAATTAAGAAGGGATTAAAAGCACTTTTAGAAGCGAAAAAACCAGTGCTGTATGTGGGTGGCGGTGTCATCATGTCAGACAGCAGTAAAGAGGTGCTTCAGCTCTCTGAAGCACTGAATATTCCGGTGGTTAGTACGTTGATGGGGTTGGGCGGATTTCCGGCCTCCCATAAAAACTCAGTGGGCATGCTAGGTATGCATGGTTGCTACGAAGCCAATATGACCATGCACAACAGTGATCTTATATTTGGTATTGGTGTTCGTTTTGATGATAGAACTACCAATAATGTTGAGAAATACTGCCCTGATGCAAAAGTGCTTCACATCGATATTGACCCTTCATCCATCTCAAAGTCTGTACAAGTGGATGTTCCGATCGTTGGTTCAGCGGACCAGATCTTATCAAGCATGTTATCACTGCTAGAGGAGCAAGGCAGCAGCAATGATGCGGATGCTATGAAGGGCTGGTGGCAACAGATTGATGAGTGGCGCGCTCGTGACAGCTTGAAATATGATAAATCTACCGATCGCATTAAACCTCAACAAGTGGTTGAAACGCTGCACAAGCTGACCAATGGTGATGCCTATGTGGCTTCGGATGTGGGACAGCATCAGATGTTTGCTGCTCTCTATTACCCGTTTGATAAACCACGTCGTTGGATCAACTCTGGTGGTTTAGGCACCATGGGGTTTGGTCTACCAGCAGCGATGGGTATTAAATTAGCTATGCCTGACGAAGTGGTCGTTTGTATTACGGGTGATGGCAGTATCCAGATGAATATTCAAGAGTTGTCGACCGCCCTTCAGTATGATATTCCAGTTAAAATTATTAACTTGAATAACCGTTTCTTAGGAATGGTGAAACAGTGGCAAGACCTTATTTATCAAGGGCGTCATTCGCACTCTTATATGGACTCAGTGCCTGATTTTGCTGCGATAGCTGAAGCTTATGGTCATGTGGGAGTCAGAATTTCAGATCCTAATAAGCTTGAGTCAGAGCTGAAAAGAGCGTTAGATATGAAAGATCGTTTGGTGTTTGTTGATATCAGTGTTGATGAACATGAACATGTATACCCGATGCTGATTAAAGGCGAAGGAATGGACAAGATGTGGTTAAGCAAAACGGAGAGAACTTAATATGAGACGTATTATTTCACTATTACTTGAAAATGAATCAGGATCTCTTTCTCGCGTCGTTGGGCTTTTCTCTCAGCGCGGCTATAATATTGAGTCTTTAACCGTCTCTCCAACCGATGACCCTACTTTATCTCGTCTGAATATCACAACGGCAACGGATAATATTCAGTTAGAACAGATAGAAAAGCAGTTGCATAAGCTGGTTGATGTATTGAAAGTTCAGGAAGTGACAGAGACAGATCATGTTGAGCGTGAACTACTGTTAGCGAAAGTGAAAGCCAGTGGTTTTGCTCGCGCAGAAGTAAAGCGCATGTCTGATATCTTTCGTGGGCAAATTGTGGATGTAACGAGTTCTCTCTATACCGTTCAGTTAACAGGGACGAGCGATAAATTAGATGCTTTTATTACGGCATTAAGTGAAGTGACTGAGGTTGTTGAAGTGGCGCGAAGCGGCGTTGTGGGCATTGCTCGAGGTGAACGTTCACTAAAAGCGTAATTATTTAAACTGTAATAACAAATATTTAAGCCAGCTAACGACAATTAGCTGGTTTTTTTTTGCATTAGACTAAAGTCGTATACGGTGTGTGGTCTATAATTATAAAAGTATTTTTCGTAGCCTTTAACATAAGGCTTATTCTCTCTTTACAGGATGTCTGTTCTTAGTTTGAAAGAATGCAAAAAGGATTGCTAGAGACTAAATAGTGGGGCGATAGGTATGCTCAATGATTTTTTAGTCAGATTAACGGTGGCAAGTCTGGTTGTATTAGGTTTTAAATTAAGTGCCATTTACTTCTTATTGATGGTGGTTTTACTCAATACTCATCATCGAGAGCTATTTGGCTGGTAGATAAAAAAAGTCGAGGATGATCCTCGACTAAATAATTAAATGCCTATCAGTATTAACTGTTTATATACTTTTTCAGCAGTTCTAAAGTATCTTCACTGTGCGCGTCCAGTTTCTCAAGCGCTTTTGCTGTGTCACCAGAAAATGCGGCTTTCATGATAATTTCATGATCTTCGATAACCTTCGCGTGTTCAATATAGATTGACTCTTTATTGAGTAGGATATAGTCGTATCTTTTTAGCTGATCTACTAGATCTAAATAGAAGCTAAACATGATCTTAGAGTCGCTACCTGATAGTAATGCTGAATGAAACTGACGATGTAATTCGTCCCACTCATCAAGCTTGATATCTAGGTCTTGACCGAGATTTGTTTGTAGTGAGCGACTCAGTTTATGGTAACTGGTTAATACTTTTAACTCCCAATCTTCATTTCCGCTTTGAATCGATTTTTCTAATAAAAAGCGACCAACGATACGTAAACTTTCGAAAATTTCGGTTAGCTCATCAACGGATACAGGGGATACCCAGCAGCCTTTCTGAGGTTTAAACTTAACGTATTTATCTGATGATAACTGTACGAGGGCCTCTCTAATAGGAGACGCACCAACCGCATAACGGGATTTAAGATCAGCAACAACCAGCTTTTGACCGGGAAGGAGTTGACCAGTAAGGATGTCCTGACGGATCATTTTTGAAACTTTATCAGTTAATGTAGGGCTAGACACAATAAGCTCTCTTTAATGTCAAAATTACTAAAAAGGTGTAGGCTGAATGGCTGCAATGTCTATTATTAAATAGTTATTAGTATGGTTCAGAGTGTATTAATAAGTGTTATGCACTCTGATGCAAACTCATTCATTGGCTGAATGGTACAGAGGGATTTTTCTGTGATCAAGAAAATTAATAAAAAAAGGGAGCTAGCGCTCCCTTTTATTAATTAATTACATTAAGGACTTAAATTTCAATCCTGAAAACGTTTACAACCTACAGTACGTGTACTGATGCTGTGTTCGTTGTGCCTGATGGTACAAGTGCACCAGAGACCATAACGACAGTATCACCTTTAGTTGCAATACCGGACTCAATCGCAATGCTCTTACCTAAGGTAAAGAACGCATCTGTGCTGCTCATTGAATCAACAACAATAG
Source organism: Aliivibrio kagoshimensis (assembly GCF_050337105.1). Classification (NCBI taxonomy): domain Bacteria; kingdom Pseudomonadati; phylum Pseudomonadota; class Gammaproteobacteria; order Vibrionales; family Vibrionaceae; genus Aliivibrio; species Aliivibrio kagoshimensis. Next base: position 115,376 of record NZ_JAKJSQ010000005.1, on the reverse strand, counting down.
AGGAAACACCTTTAGTTAAACAAAGCTGTGCTGCTGTTTTACTGTTGGTAGTTACCGCGATGATGTTAGCGGTCGGGAAGTACTTACGAATTGAGCGAGCTGATTTACCCGCTTCAGTAGCAACGATGATTAACGGTGCAGTCAGTTTCTCTGCAGTATCAACAGCGCCTTTACAAACCGCTTCCGTGATGCGTAAACGAGGGCTATCTAAACGAGAACCTAGCTCGGCTTTTAATACGTTGTCTGTACGAGCACAAATCTGAGCCATGATAGTAACCGCTTCAATTGGGTACTTACCTTTTGCAGATTCGCCTGAAAGCATTACCGCATCAGTACCATCTAAAATGGCGTTGGCAACATCACCAGCTTCAGCACGGGTAGGGCGAGGGTTTTTGATCATTGAATCGAGCATCTGCGTCGCAGTGATAACCACTTTACGAGCGCGGTTACATTTCTCAATCATCATTTTTTGAGCAAAGATAACTTCTTCTACTGGGATTTCAACACCAAGGTCACCACGAGCGACCATGATACCGTCGGACACGTCTAAAATGTCGTCGAAGTTATCCACACCTTCTTGGTTCTCAATTTTAGAGATGATGTGGATGTTCTCACCACCGTTTGCGTTTAATAGCTCACGAATCTCAAGTACATCTTCTTTTTTACGAATAAAAGAAGCGGCAACAAAGTCTACGTTTTGCTCACAACCGAACTTAAGGTCAGCTTTATCTTTTTCAGCGAGTGCAGGCAGTTTAACTGCAACACCTGGAAGGTTAACGCCTTTGTTCTCACCAAGGTCGCCAGTGTTTAAGACTTTACACTTCACTTCTGTGTCTGTGGTTGAAATGACTTCCATCTCAATTAGGCCATCATCCACAAGGATGGTATTGCCAACAGACAGGTCATTGGCAAATCCAGGGTAAGTAACCGCAACGGTATTCACATTACCAACAACCGATACATCGGTGGTGAAGGTGAACTCTTGACCAGCGGTAAGAGTGACATCATCGCCATTATCCAATTTAATGGTGCGAATTTCAGGACCTTTCGTATCAAGTAGAACAGCAAGCTCTTTGCCTGTATTCTTCATTACGGTACGTAAGTTATTAATACGATTACCGTGCTCTTCAAAGTTACCGTGTGAGAAGTTCAGGCGCATTACATTCATGCCTGCATTAGCAAGTTCAGTTAGCTTCTCTACAGATTCAGTTTTAGGGCCAATCGTACATACGATTTTGGTCTTTTTCATGTCAGGACTCTCTCCGAGTAAAGTAATAATATTTGGGTATCAGTATATTGAGCAACGTTGATTAAAATTCGGTTAAATGTTGAAAAAAGACAACAAATTAAATCTTCAACATTTTTACCGTTTGCCGGTTCATCGTTCAATATTGGGTAAGTAAACTCTTGCAAGCATTGATTATATTGAGCTTATTCAGATTTATGCTGCTGAAAATATTACGTTAGAGTGAAAGTTACCATTCAAATTCTCTTCTATTGATAGTGCTTGATCACTCTAATTGCTCTCAATCTTGTAAAGTTCCGTTTTTTTGTAACAACTTAACATTCTAGCAGTAATTAGTGTCAATATCACGATCAGGATCAATCGAAAGTAAGTCAGTTATAAAGTTGAGAAATAATCAAAGAGGTAAAAAAGTAGACAGCATCGGTAATTTTGTTACTATACTTTCGAAACGAAACATAACAGCAGTCAAATGAAACTTATGATCAAAAGAAATACCCAACAGCGTCGTCATACTATCATCGCCCTTATCAATGAGATTGGGACGGTAAGCGTAGAAGAACTTTCAAAAAAATTTGAAACCTCTGAAGTGACAATACGCAAAGATCTCTCTGCTTTAGAGAAAAATGGTCTATTATTACGTCGATATGGCGGTGCTATTTCGATGCCTAAAGAGATATTGATCGCTGACGATGATGAAAAAGTTTCACTTCGTAAGTTAGCGATTGGTTCTGAAGCAGCAAAACATATTCGCGATCATAATAGAATTATCATCGACAGTGGCAGCACAACGGCAGCATTAATCACTAAGTTAGCCGACAAGCAGGGCCTGATTGTGATGACCAATTCACTCAATGTTGCGAGTGCATTAAATGAGCTTGAAAGTGAACCGACACTGCTCATGACTGGCGGAACGTGGGATGTTCATTCTGAGTCATTTCAAGGTCAGGTTGCTGAATCTGTATTACGTTCCTATGATTTTGATCAGCTCTTTATTGGAGCGGATGGTATTGATATAGAGAGAGGAACCACGACGTTTAACGAACTAGTTGGTTTAAGCAGAGTGATGGCTGACGTCTCTAGAGAAGTCGTTGTCATGATTGAATCAGAGAAAATCGGAAGAAAAATCCCCAACTTAGAATTGGCGTGGCAAGAGATTCATACATTGATCACTGATCAAGGCTTGTCCGATACCGTAAAACAACAGATCGAAAAACATGGAGTGAACGTCATTGTTGCTAATGACTAGCTTTCATTTTTTAAATAAATATTAATGATACAAGGATTTAATTATGTGCGGAATTGTTGGCGCGGTAGCGCAGAGAGACGTAGCTGAAATATTACTAGAAGGATTACGTCGTTTAGAGTACCGCGGTTACGATTCAGCTGGTTTGGCAATAGTAGATAGCGAAAATAACTTACAGCGAGTTAGAAAGCTAGGTAAAGTCAAGGTGTTAGCTAATAGTGTTGACCTTGATGTGATTAATGGCGGAACCGGTATAGCTCATACGCGTTGGGCAACACATGGTGAGCCATCAGAAAGCAATGCTCATCCACATATCTCTATGGATAATATTGCAGTTGTGCATAACGGCATTATTGAAAATCATGAAGAGCTTCGTGCCGAACTGAAAGAGCGCGGTTACCATTTTGAATCTCAGACTGATACTGAAGTGATTGTCCACCTTATTGAGTGGGAGCTAAGATCTGCTAAAACATTGGTTGAAGCCGTGCAAAAAACAACCGCTCAATTAGATGGCGCTTATGGCATGGTAGCGTTAGATAAACGAGACGCAGACTGTATCGTGGTTGCTCGCTCTGGCAGCCCGATTGTGATTGGACTTGGGGTTGGTGAAAACTTTTTAGCCTCTGATCAGCTAGCACTGCTGAATGTGACTCGTCGCTTTATCTATCTTGAAGAGGGAGATGTAGCGGAGATCACTCGTCGTGATGTATCTATCTTTGATTTGGGTGGTGAGCCAGTAACACGAGTGGTTAATGAAGCGAGTAGCGAACATGATGTGGCAGATAAAGGTCAATATCGTCACTATATGCAAAAAGAGATCTATGAGCAGCCTACGGCGCTTAAAGCGACGATGGAAGGACGTATTAACGGCGACAGTGTCATTGTAGAAAGTATTGGTGCTAATGCCTTAGAGATTCTTTCTAAGGTGGATAATGTTCAAATTGTTGCTTGTGGTACCTCATACAATGCAGGTATGACGGCTAAGTATTGGTTTGAAGCGTTGGCGGGCGTGAGCTGTGATGTCGAAATTGCTTCTGAATTCCGCTATAGAAAATTTGTGACTAGAGAGAACAGTCTATTAGTGACGCTTTCTCAGTCTGGTGAAACGGCGGATACCTTAGCCGCATTAAGACTGGCAAAAGAGAAAGGTTACATGTCAGCGATGACCATCTGTAATGTCGCTGGTTCATCATTGGTTCGCGAGTCTGACTTTGCCTTTATGACGCGCGCCGGAACCGAGATTGGCGTTGCTTCAACCAAAGCATTTACCACTCAGTTAGCGGCACTGTTAATGCTAGTTACGGCTCTGGGTAAGCAAAAAGGCACGATTAAGAAAACCCTTGAGTCAGAGATTGTTCAAGCACTGCACGAGTTACCTATTCAGTTAGAAAAAGCACTCTCATTTGATAAACCTATTGAAGAGCTAGCGACTGATTTTGCCGATAAACATCATGCACTGTTCCTCGGTCGTGGTGAGTTCTATCCCATTGCCGTTGAAGGCTCTTTAAAGCTGAAAGAGATCTCCTATATTCATGCAGAAGCTTATGCTGCTGGAGAGCTTAAACATGGACCTTTAGCGTTAATTGATGCTGAGATGCCGGTTATCGTGGTAGCACCAACCAATGATCTGTTAGAGAAGCTGAAATCAAACATTGAAGAGGTGCGAGCGCGTGGTGGTTTGCTGTATGTTTTTGCCGATGAAGATGCTGGCTTTACGGCTTCTGAAGGGATGAAAATCATCACCATGCCGAAGGTGAGCGATATTATTGCGCCAATCTTCTACACCATACCGATGCAACTGCTCTCTTATCATGTGGCTATTATTAAAGGTACCGATGTGGATCAACCAAGAAACCTAGCGAAAGCAGTGACGGTTGAGTAATTAACCCATTGATAGATGGAGACCTTCGACTAAGACGACTTAGTCGGAGGTTTTTTTATGGGTGAGAAGTATAGTCGTGACATGCTTGCCTTCAATGGCGTAACTGCCGGTGAACATATCTCCCTCTTGATATTGCTCAGATAATGTTTTGGTGAGCTTTAGGCTTATTTGTTGCCGTTCGGTTGAGAGCGACACAACTTCAGCACTATGAAAATCAAAGAACTTCTTCACTTCAGGGTATAAGGCTTTATATAAGCTCTCTTTCATTGAAAAAGTGGCCGTGAATGCATGTGAAAAAACGAGCTCACAGCGGGTCAGATATAACTTCTCTGCGCTACAAAGAATGGTATTACAGGTGCTTTTGATAACATTAGTCTCGATAACCTTTTCTACATCAACCCCTAAAACCTGCAGATTATAATAACTATCAACCACTGCGGCTGCCGAATCACAAACGTGTGAGATGGAACCTACGATGCTCTCTGGCCAACAAGGTGCTCTGCCAGTGCCTATTCGCAGCTCAAAGTTAGGAAACTGCTTATTGTCGAGTAGCTTCTTGGCGCAATAACGGCCTGCAAAATATTCGGCCTTACGTTTATTAATGGCTGTGGATAGTTGTATCGGTAGCTCAATGGAAAATTGCTCAAATAACTGATCACTATAGGCATCGGTATTAAAGTTAATTCGATAGAACTGGGTTGTGGGGCTATGGGTTAAGTAACCACTCTCTTCGCTCAGGAAAAAAGGTTGCTCGGAGGTGAGAAGTTGTTCAGGAATAGAAAACATAGGATATCGCTAATTGAAGAGTCCATGAATGAACGTTATCACACTAGACCCTTCGATAATGAAAAATACGTTAATGAGCGGTTCTAGTTCTCAATTGCGACATTATTTTTGAGTTTTTGCATTCCAGTAATCATTTTTATGAGCCAAGTCCCAATTGCAGCGAGTGAAATCACCAAACCAATAATGGGGATGAAGGAGTGCAGAGACTCTAAAAGTGAATTATGAACCCAGTATTCAAGGCCTGCGACCATACCACTCATCGTGGCAGATGTGACAGCAACCACCACAAAAAAAGTAAGGAATAAGAAGAAGTTTTTGATTAATGCATAGTAGTGACTCTGAATCACTTCATCCTCAGTTCCTTGATTCATTTTATAGCCCGCATAAATAATGGCGATTATGCCTGAAAGTAACAGGGTAAAAGGGGTGAGTAAGCTTGCAAAGTAGGCAAACCAAATCCCGTTTTTATTTTTTATCGCCATGATTAGATTCCGCAGGTTGGTGAACTCGCATCAATTATAGCACTTATCTATCTATTGTAAGAACTTGAAAAAAAAGAGATGTAACACTAATGTTAAATTTCAATAACAACGATATCTCTAAGATAGATTTTCTGTGCCATTGAGACGTTTTCAATTGAACTTTGAGTGTGTCGTTGCTTTTTTGGGAACTGAGAAGTTTGCATAGAGCGGAGATCTACTGTGTGACTTTTCTTTGTAGTTGCTAAAGCAATTAACAGAGGATGTGTCTTGTGAAGCAAAAGTTGGTTGATAAATTACTATTAATGTTGGTGCCTTGGGTTGCCTTTGAATCGTCAGCAGAAGAGATGCGATTCAATATGACCAAAGGGGTCACGGATATTAGCGGGCAGGTGTATGACCTACACATGACGATCCTCTATATCTGTATTGCGATTGCTGTGGTTGTGTTTGGTTTAATGATCATTGCAATGGTCAAGTTTCGTAAATCAAAAGGAGCGGTCGCTTCTACCTTTCATGAAAGTACCAAAGTTGAGATCGCATGGACGATCGTCCCTTTCATTATTCTGATCTTAATGGCGATACCGGCCACCAAAACCTTAATTGCGATGGAAGACACAAGCAGTGCCGATCTCACGATTAAAGTGACGGGTTCGCAGTGGAAATGGCACTACAGTTATTTTGACCAAGGTGTCGAATTTTATAGCTTTCTGGCAACGCCAACTAAGCAGATAGAGGGTAGTGAGAATAAAGGGGAAAACTACCTGTTAGAAGTCGATAAACCTTTAGTGATTCCTACCAATAGAAAAGTCCGTTTTTTAATGACCTCCGATGATGTTATCCACTCTTGGTGGGTTCCAGCTTTTGCGATTAAAAAGGATGCCAACCCCGGCTTCATTAATGAGACGTGGACCCGAGTTGATAAACCCGGCGTTTATCGTGGCCAGTGCGCCGAGCTCTGTGGTAAAGACCATGGTTTTATGCCGATCGTCGTTAAGGTATTAGAAGAGAGTGAGTTTGATGCATGGCTGGCAGAGCAAAAAGTGATAGCCAAAGCAGAAGCGAAAAAAGCGCAGGCTGCACTGGCGGTGACATTGACTTTAGATGAACTAATGAAAAAAGGAAAACCGCTTTATGAGAGTCGATGTGGAGCTTGCCATCAAGCGAATGGAGAGGGGATCCCCAATGTATTCCCTGGGCTGAAAGATAGCCCAATTGTAAAAGGTGCTATTTCAGATCATATAGAGATTGTGCTGAACGGTATGTCGGGTACTGCCATGCAAGCTTTTGCCAATCAGCTAACCGCTGAAGAGTTGGCTGCTGTTATTACCTATGAACGAAACGCATGGGGTAACAACACAGGCGATGCGGTTCAAGCATCTGATATTTATAGCCATGGCGAGTAGGGAAGAGAGATGAATTCAATAACTCAACAAGAGAAAGGAAATCAACACAATGAGCATGATCACCATGGCGATCATAAACCTGCTGGGATTATGCGTTGGCTGTTAACCACCAACCATAAAGACATTGGTACGCTCTACCTGTGGTTTAGCTTTATCATGTTTTTAACCGGTGGCGCGATGGCAATGGTGATTCGTGCTGAGCTGTTCCAGCCAGGGTTACAATTAGTCGATCCTAACTTTTTTAACCAGATGACCACTGTTCATGGCTTGGTAATGGTCTTTGGTGCGGTTATGCCAGCCTTTACAGGATTGGCGAACTGGTTAATCCCTATGATGATCGGCGCGCCCGATATGGCACTGCCAAGAATGAATAATTGGAGCTTCTGGATACTGCCTTTTGCTTTTTTCATTTTACTCAGTTCTCTATTTATGGAAGGTGGGGCGCCTAATTTTGGTTGGACCTTTTACGCGCCACTTTCGACCACTTATAGCCCAGACAGTACCGCTCTGTTTGTCTTTTCAGTTCATATAATGGGGATCAGCTCGATCATGGGGGCGATCAACGTCATTGTGACTATCGTTAACATGCGTGCACCAGGAATGAACTGGATGAAGCTGCCACTGTTTGTGTGGACTTGGTTAATTACCGCCTTCTTGCTGATAGCGGTGATGCCAGTGTTAGCGGGAGTTGTCACCATGGTATTAACCGATAAATATTTTGGTACCAGCTTCTTTGATGCTGCTGGTGGTGGTGATCCCGTGATGTTTCAACACATTTTCTGGTTTTTCGGTCACCCGGAAGTCTACATTATGATCTTGCCATCATTCGGTATTATTTCCGCCATTGTGCCGACCTTCAGCCGGAAAAGACTGTTTGGTTACTCCTCGATGGTTTACGCCACCGCCAGTATTGCTCTCTTATCCTTTGTGGTTTGGGCACACCATATGTTTACCACGGGTATGCCAGTCTTTGCGGAACTGTTTTTTATGTACTGCACCATGTTGATCGCCGTACCCACCGGGGTGAAAGTGTTCAACTGGGTAGCGACAATGTGGCGGGGTTCCATCAGTTTTGAAATGCCGATGATGTTTGCTATCGCCTTTATCATTCTGTTTAGCATCGGCGGTTTTTCAGGTTTGATGTTGGCCATTACTCCAGCGGATTTCCAATACCATGATACCTATTTTGTGGTGGCACACTTTCATTATGTATTAGTGACAGGAGCTGTGTTCTCTATTATGGCTGCGGCGTACTACTGGCTGCCAAAATGGACAGGCCATATGTATAACGAACGTTTAGCGTCTTGGCACTTTTGGACCTCCATCGTCTCAGTGAATGTCCTATTTTTTCCGATGCACTTTTTAGGGCTTGCAGGTATGCCACGTCGAATCCCTGACTATGCGATTCAATTTGCAGATGTGAATCAGATTGTTTCGATTGGTGGTTTCGCCTTTGGGTTGTCGCAACTGATTTTCTTAGCGCTAGTGATTAAGTGCATCAGAGGTGGAGAGAAAGCTGAAGCAAAACCGTGGGAAGGTGCAGAAGGGCTTGAGTGGAACATTCCAAGCCCAGCTCCGTACCATACCTTTAGTACACCACCAAAGGTGGATTGATTATGAGTGTTCAACAAAGCAATCGAAAACTGATTCGGCTCTTAGTGTTTGGCGCCGTAGGGATGTTTGGCTTTGGTTACGCCTTAGTGCCTCTGTACGACATTTTGTGTGAGCAATTAGGCATCAATGGTAAAACCAGCAATATCGCCAGCACCTATCAAGCGGTTACCGTCGATAAGAGTCGACTTATCACGGTGGAGTTCATTTCCAATGTGAGAAGTGATATGCCGTGGAAGTTTGAGCCGAAAGTGACCCAGATAGAGGTGAATCCTGGTGAGGTCGTTAGAACGCAGTTTCTTGCTACTAACCTCTCTTCTAAAGCGATGGTAGGTCAAGCTGTGCCATCAGTATCTCCGGGACAAGGCGCCACCTATTTTAATAAAATTGAGTGTTTCTGTTTTAATAATCAACCTCTCGGTGCACAAGCAGATGCCGAATTACCACTTATCTTCTATGTGGATCCTGCGTTACCGGAATCTATTTCAACACTGACCCTCTCTTATACTCTTTACAATATTACCGCGAGTGAGTCAGCGATAAACGTGGCTCAAGGAGCAGAAAACAATGACAACCAAACATGAAGCGTATTACGTACCTGAACAGAGTGCATGGCCTATTGTCGGGGCGATTGGTCTTTTCCTGATCGCTTTTGGCGCCGGTAATTTTGTGGTGCAACTGGACAGTGAAGATACCAGCGGAGGTTACACCCTGTTAGCGGGAATAGCGGTTATTCTGTTTATGCTAACTGGCTGGTTTCGGAACATCATTAGAGAGTCAGATTTAGGGCTTTATTCCGCACAGATGGACCGTTCTTTTCGTCAAGGCATGAGCTGGTTTATCTTCTCTGAGGTGATGTTCTTTGCCGTTTTCTTTGGAGCGCTGTTTTATGCACGCATGATCTCGGTACCGTGGCTGGGTGGCGCTTCTAATAACGCGATGACTCATATGGTGTTGTGGCCTGATTTTCAAGCCATGTGGCCACTTACGGTAACGCCAGATGGAACAACAACTCAGGCGATGGGTTGGGGGGGATTACCCTTGATTAATACTATGATTCTGCTGACTTCATCGGTCACGCTGCACAACGCACATGTCAGTTTAGAGCGTAATAAGCGTAACCCTCTTATTGCGTGGCTTGCGGTTACTGTGTTTCTTGGATGCGCTTTTTTATTGTTGCAAGTTCAAGAGTATGTTCATGCTTATCAAGGGATGGGGTTAACCTTAGAGTCTGGCGTTTATGGTAATACCTTTTTCTTATTAACGGGCTTTCATGGCATGCATGTCACCCTAGGCACCGTATTTTTATTGGTGTTGTTGTTTCGAGCTGCGAATGACCATTTTACCCCAGAGCGTCATTTTGCTTTTCAAGCGGGCAGTTGGTATTGGCACTTTGTCGATGTGGTTTGGCTCTGTTTGTTTGTGCTTGTTTATATCTTATAGCGTTAATAAGGTCGGTTGTTTGGATCAATGAAGCCGGATGTTAAGGCAATAACTAACACGATAACAACCAGCGCGGAGATAAGAACTCGACGACCAAGGAAGTGACTCATGGGCTTTTTTCCCGCTTCGGTTGGGTCGCCCCCCTTAACCAGTAGCAACAGAGCTCGACCTAAATTGAACACAATAAGCAGTAACAGCAGGACTAACGCAATCTTAAAAATAGTAGTGAGTTCCATAATCGTCCTTGACATAGGTAGGTGAAATCAGTGGTAAACCGATCTTGGTTGTTGGTAGCTATCTTTACTGTGGGTCTTTTTTTACTCATGGTCAAGTTAGGATTTTGGCAGTTATCTCGTGCCTCTGAAAAGGCGAGTTGGCAGCAAGAACTGCAGTTTCGGCAACAAAGAGCAGCGTTAACGTTTGAAGAGCTTCTCGCAACCAGAGAGGGAGATGTTATTACAGGGTTCCGTTCTGAGTTATCGATTGGTGCTGTCAATGCTGAGCTATCGGAGCAGCAGATTATTTTGATGGATAATCAAACGTTTGAAGGGACCGTTGGTTATCTTGCCTATCAAGCGGTAGAGGTTGCAGCGAATAAGCCTTGGATTCTCGTTGAGCTAGGGTTTGTTAAAGCGCCGACGAGACGAGATGAGTTACCTAACGTGGTTGGACTGCAGGGAGAACAGACGTTAATGGGGCGGTTGTACCAAAAAGAGGTCAATAGACTAAGTTCAGAGTTAATGGCTGAAGCAGGTTGGCCAAAACGAATTCAGAACCTGAACATGAGTGAACTTTCAGCACTATTGAAACAACCTCTGTTACCAATGGTATTTCAGCCAGACAGTATCAATCAGCAGATAGAGGGGTACCAGAATTTACCTCATCCGTGGAAACCGATACCTCTGTCAGCTCAGAAGCATCAAGGTTATGCGGTTCAGTGGTTCTCTATGGCGTTGGTATTAGCGCTAATCATGGTTGCGATAGCGATCAAAGAGTGGAAAAACAAACGGATCAACTCATGAACATGGAGTGGTTATGACGAGAAAAGCAGCCAAATCAAAAAAAGCCCTATTTGTACTTATTACTCTCTTTGCTCTGCCTGTTGTGGCTGCGAAGGTAATCCTATCTTTTAACCTGTATCAGGGCGGTGTGACTAACCAAGGTGATCTGCTTGAGCCCACGGTTAATTATCGTGAATTAGCGATGCAGAACCCACAGCCTAAAGAGTGGCAGTTAATCTATTTGTTACCTGCTGTTTGCAGCACAGAGTGTCAGAGCCGCCTCTATGTACTCAATCAAAGCCATATTGCCTTAGGTAAAGATCAATACCGAGTTCATCCCATTATTATGGTGAAAGCGGACAGTGATATTCAAGCATTAAAACCCTATACGTTTGCAACCACCTCTTCGACGACTGAGCTTGATGATTTTATGAAAGATCAGCAGATAGTGGTCGTAGACCCATTAGGTAATCTAGTCATGAGTTACCAACAGGTCATAGGAGAAAAAGCGCAATTTAAACAGGGAAAAGCGTTAGTGGTTGATGTGAGAAAGCTACTTAAGCTGTCGAGGATCGGTTAATGAAATTGACACTGTTACTCAAACTTAGCCTTGTGTTAGCAACTGTGGTGATTTTGATGGGAGCCTATACTCGGCTCTCTAATGCAGGTCTTGGCTGCCCAGATTGGCCTGGTTGCTACGGTACATTGACCGTTCCGTCGGAACATAATAGTGCGGCGCAATTGGCATTTCCTGAGAGAAAAATTGAGCCTAAAAAGGCGTGGTTAGAGATGATTCATCGTTATGTAGCAGGCTGCCTAGGCCTTTTAGTCGCTCTACTACTGATTGTTTCAATTAGAAATAACCGAGCTAATTGTGATGGGCCCAGAACCCCACAAAAACTCCCTCTTTTGATTGCCGCATTGATCTTCTTTCAGGCTCTTTTAGGGATGTGGACAGTCACCATGAAACTGATGCCAGTGGTCGTGATGGCACACTTGATTGGTGGCTATAGCTTAATCTCAATGCTCTTGATTCTCTACCTTCGCATTACCACTCAACGAGAGGGGGGGAAGCACAACGCATTATTATCACTATCCCCATTGGCGATGTTGGGTATTGGGGTTCTGATATTGCAGATTATGCTAGGCGGTTGGACCTCATCAAATTACGCGGCATTATCCTGTAGTCAGCTGCCTATCTGTGAAGGTGACTGGAGCAATAATTTAAACTTTACTCAAGCATTTTCCATTTTCCAAGGTGAACACAGCAGTTATGAGTTTGGGGTGTTGGACTACTACTCAAGAGTCACCATTCATGTCACTCACCGTATCGGTGCGCTGGTGACCGCTGCGGTTTTACTGTGGCTCGCTTGGAAGCTTATTCATCAGGAGGCGTCGAGTAAATTAAGGGTAAGTGGCATTGTGTTAATTGGTTTAATCATTTTACAAATCAGTTTAGGCATTTCAAATGTGGTGCTGCATCTTCCTTTAGGTGTTGCGGTTTCACACAATGGTGGAGCGCTACTATTACTGTTGATGATGGTTTTTATTAACTACCATCTCTACGGCATAAATAGAGAGAAAAAGAGGGATATATAATGGCAAAACTACTCACAGTAACGGAGTTTAAGGACAATCCACTCTCTCAGTGGCACGATTATTACGAGCTAACCAAACCTAAGGTTGTCGCCTTAATGTTATTAACCGTGTTAGTTGGGATGTGCCTTGCTCTTCCGGGAGCGCTGCCTCTACAAGCACTGATATTAGGGCTATTAGGCATCGGCTTGATGGCAGGATCTGCCGCAGCACTTAATCATGTGATAGATAGAAAAATTGATCATGAGATGGCGAGAACACATAGAAGGCCACTGCCCGAAGGAAAATTATCTCCTAAAAAGGCACTAATATTTGCCTTTTCGATCGGCATTATCGGCTTTGTTTTACTGTTTACCTGGGTCAACCCTCTCACTGCTTGGCTCACTTTTGCTAGCTTGATCGGTTATGCGGTGGTTTATACACTCTACTTAAAACGAGCCACGCCGCAAAATATTACCATTGGTGGGTTGGCTGGAGCCATGCCCCCACTGCTTGGCTGGACAGCGGTTACCAATGAGTTTCACGGCCATGCACTTCTGTTGGTGATCATTATTTTTGCTTGGACTCCTCCTCATTTTTGGGCTCTGGCGATTCACCGAAAGGAGGATTACGCTAAGGTAAACATTCCAATGCTTCCCGTCACACATGGTGTTGAGTTTACCAAAACGTGTATTTTGCTCTACACTCTGCTGCTTGCGGTCGCGACACTTTTCCCTGTGGTGGTCGGAATGAGTGGTTTTATCTATCTGCTTGGTTCAAGTGCGTTAAGCATGGGGTTTATTTATAAAGCTTGGCAGCTGAAGTATAGAGAGAGAGCGGGAATGGCGATGGGACTGTTTCGCTTTTCAATTTACCACTTGATGGTGTTGTTCGTACTTCTTCTGGTGGATCACTATTGGCTGATTACGCTGTAGAACGTGTGGCGTCAGATGATGCCACACATGATTAGGTGTTAGAAAGGCTCCTTACTTTAAGAGTCTTTTTAATATCTTACCAGTGGCTGTCATGGGCAGCTCAGTGACTATCTCTAAATACTTTGGACACTTATAGTCAGCCAGTCGTTCATGAGACCATTGAATCAGCTCTTTACTGCTCTCTTCTGCTCCCTCTTTAAGCATCACAAACGCTTTTACTTGCTCGCCAAATCTTGGGTGTTCGACACCAATAACCGCCACTAGATGAACGGAAGGGTGTGACATGTAAGTCTCTTCAATATCTCTAGGGTAGATGTTATAACCGCCACTAATGATCACCTCTTTTAAGCGATCGACAACAAAGAGGTAGTTATCTTCATCGGCACGAACGATATCGCCGGTGTGTAACCAGCCATCAACAACGGTCTTGGCGGTCTCTTCATGTTTTTTATAGTACCCTTTCATGACATTATGTCCGCGAATGAGTAGCTCCCCATTTTTGCCTGGTTCAACCTCTTTTCCCTGTTCATCCACAATTTTCATGGTGACACCGGGAAGGGGCTGACCAATGCTGCCGGGCTTTCTTTGGTATTCAAGGTGATTAAATGCCGCTACCGGAGAGGATTCTGACAATCCATAACCTTCAATGACCGGCACTTGAAGCTTCTCTTCAAATTGGCGAATAATCTCAACGGGCATGGATGCCCCACCAGAAATAGCCACTTTAAGATTTGCGGCAATCTCTTTCAAATACTCCCCTGGATGCTTTTCAGCAAAGGCAAGAAGGCCAATAAACATCGTAGGGACACCTGCTAAATGAGTGACGCCATGTTGGTGAATTTGTTGTAATACCGTTTTAGGAACAAAGCGGGGAATCAATACCAGTGCGCTGCCAGCTAGAATGGAGGTATTCATAATTAACGACTGACCAAAGGTATGGAATAGAGGCAATATCGCAATGCTGATATCGGTTCCCTTTTGGTTTGTTAACGCTTGGCAAGCTTGAGCATTACACAGCATATTACTTTGACTTAACTCTGCACCTTTTGCGGCGCCAGTGGTGCCAGAGGTATATAGAATGACACAGCTCTCTTCAGCACTACGGTAAATGGTAGAGAATTCCTTTTTATCGCTGGCTAACCATTGGTTAAAAAGCAGAGCGTCTTGAGGTGTCTCTTGATCCGGAGCTCCGGTTTCGATAAGAATAAAGTGCTGGCAGCTATTGGTTTGGTTAAACCCATCGTAACCATAAGTGCCAATAGGCATGGTGCTGTTGCCTTGATAGCAGATAAGTGTTTTCGCATCGGAGTCGTCTAAATGGTAGGCAATTTCACTGCCTTTGAGCATGACATTTAAAGGAACCACCACGGCTCCGACCTTTTGTATCGCATAATAGGCAATCACAAAATCAGGGGTATTGGGGCATGAGAGCGCGACTTTATCATTGGGTTTGGTACCAATAGCAACAAGATGATTGGCGATCTTGTTGACGGCTTGATTCAGTTCGGAATAACTCATTCGTTGCTCTTGAAAGATAAGCGCTATGTTATTAGGACGGTAGGTGGCATTGCGTTCCAAATTGGTAGCTAAGTTATACATTCAGGACCTTTCACTTAAATTTTATAGATGAGATTTGAAAAGTGAATATATCATTACTGTAAATAGCAGAGTAGATAAAGGGCTTCAAAATGAAGGCTTAGGCGATTTTGTTCTTTAATAGAGGCAAAGGGTATTTTATATACTTATAACAAACAGGAATAATAATCACATCAAGTACTCATAAAAGGAATAGAGTAAATGAATCGTTGGTTAGTGATTGCAATCGTAGCCGTGTTGGTCACGGCATCAGTGCTTACTACAGGTTTGGTTAGCGCGATGATTGATCTATCGGCATTTCTGTTACTGTTATGGACCGTACTGAAACTCAAAAAAGCAGGTTAAGAGAGTATCACTAATAACGAACCTGTGCCGATGATTAGCCATAATGTAATGCCTAGTAACAGAGGCTTAGGACCTGCCGCTTTTAATTTTTGAACGGTAATACCAGAGCCGATTAAAAAGAGACACACCACTAAACTTCGTTTTGAAATAGTAAAAATCCAGTCATAAATCTCGGCACCTTGTGGAATAAAGTGAGCCACTAATATGGCGAGACAGTAAAAGCCGATGAAGTAGGGAATAGAGATTTTTTTACTGTGGCTTTTAAACATCAATGCGCTGATAAAGGCGACGGGAATGATCCATAATGCTCTTGCCAGTTTGACTGTGGTCGCGGTTTTTAACGCTTCATCACCATAGGCAGAAGCGGCACCCACCACCGATGAAGTATCGTGAATCGCGATAGCACTCCATAAGCCAAAGTTATGCTGGCTCATTTCAAGCAGGTGACCAATGGCCGGAAAGACGAAAAGTGCGACAGAGTTGAGTAGAAAAACCGTGGCTAGCGCCAGAGTGGTTTGATCCTCTTTGGCATTGATGGCTGGAGCTACTGCGGCAATAGCGCTACCACCACAAATCGCGGTCCCTGCCGAAATTAGATGTCCGGTCTTATGTTCAACGTTAAACAGACGCGTCAGTAAGTAACCCACCACCATAGTGACGAAAATGGAACCGACAATAAGAGTGAAACTGCCGGTACTTGCCTCAATAGCCGAATCTAAGTTGATACCAAAACCAAGCCCGATGATTGAGTAAGAGAGCATTTTTTTCGTTAATGCTGCAATATTAATTCCTTTAGGTGTAATTCCCAAAGAAGCCAACAGTAGACCTAAAATAAGCGCAATCGGTGAAGAGATAATCGGAGTAAGGCAAATAATGGCAGTTAATGAGAATAGAATGGTAATCGTTCGTTGAGACAGGGTCGATGACATAGTGATTTCTTATTATCAGTGTGAAGTCTCAGTGTAACTGAATACCTCTATTCAATAAATTCAATTATATTTTCCATTTGGTTAAGTTTTATTTAATGAGTGCGTATGTTAAAGGTACAAAATTATTAACGCCATGCTGGTTGGTATCTTTTAGTCGGTAAGAGGATTAAAATAGCAATCAACTAAGGAGGCACTGTGCAGTTAACAACTTTTACTGATTATGGGTTAAGAGCTTTGATCTATTTAGCGACGTTACCAGAAGGTGAGTTAGCGAGTATTTCTCAGGTTACTGATGTATATAAGGTCTCTCGTAACCACATGGTAAAAGTGATCAATAAACTGGGACAGCTCGGCTTCGTTCAGACGGTACGCGGTAAAAATGGGGGAATTCGTTTAGGGATGCCTGCGGATGAGATTATTGTTGGTGAGGTAGTTCGAGCCATTGAACCTTTAAAGATTGTTGATTGCAGCGAAGGCTTCTGTCATATAACGCCATCCTGTAAGCTTAAAGGGATTCTAGGTAGTGCGAGAGAAGCCTTTTTGACTGAACTTGATAAGCATACCTTGCTCAGTATGGTGGAGAATAACTCTTCTCTGCTTAACCTATTAGAGGTGACTGAGTCTGAACACGGATAATCAAAGAGAACCGCCAGAAATGCAAAAGGCCTGAGAACATAATATGCTCTCAGGCCTTTCTGTATATGGTGGCCCCTCACAGACTTGAACTGTGGACCTAACGATTATGAGTCGTGCGCTCTAACCAACTGAGCTAAGGGGCCTTTGTAGGTGGACGATTATAAGGGAAGTTCTATGGGCTGTCTAGACTCTAACATGGTGAATTGCGTTCACTTTTTAGCCGTTTAAACCAAAACGGATAGTTAGAGACAAAAAAGGCGAGCATTTGCTCACCTTTTTAATCAATTTCCCTTTTTCACGCCTGTTATTACTCGTCTAGGAAGCTACGAAGAACTTCAGAGCGGCTAGGGTGACGCAGTTTACGAAGGGCTTTTGCTTCGATTTGACGAATACGCTCACGAGTAACATCAAACTGCTTACCAACCTCTTCAAGAGTATGGTCAGTGTTCATATCGATACCAAAACGCATACGCAGTACTTTCGCTTCACGAGGTGTTAACCCAGCAAGGACATCGTTGGTTGCAAACTTAAGGCTGGTAGCCGTTGCAGAGTCAACTGGAAGTTCTAGCGTGTTATCTTCAATGAAGTCACCTAGGTGCGAATCTTCATCATCACCGATAGGGGTTTCCATTGAGATCGGCTCTTTAGCAATCTTCAATACTTTACGGATTTTATCTTCAGGCATATCCATACGCTCTGCCAGCTCTTCAGGGATAGGCTCACGACCCATCTCTTGTAGCATTTGACGAGAGATTCGATTCAATTTGTTGATCGTTTCGATCATGTGAACCGGAATACGGATAGTACGTGCTTGGTCAGCGATTGAACGAGTAATTGCCTGACGGATCCACCACGTTGCATAAGTAGAGAACTTGTAACCACGACGGTATTCAAATTTATCTACCGCTTTCATCAAGCCGATATTACCCTCTTGGATAAGATCCAAGAACTGCAAACCACGGTTGGTGTATTTTTTCGCAATAGAGATAACCAGACGTAAGTTGGCTTCAACCATCTCTTTCTTAGCACGACGAGCTTTTGCTTCACCGACAGACATACGACGACTGATATCTTTAATCGTATCAACAGGTAGGCTAGTCTCTTCTTCAACCGTTTTGATTTTGAAAATGGCGCGACGAATCTCTTCATCGTAACGTGTCAGCTTTTCAGCGTATGGCTTGCCAGACGCTAATAGCGTATCGAACCATTCTTGCGAAGACTCATTACCAGAAAATGCGGTGATGAAGGTCTTTTTAGGCACTTTACAATGCTCAACACACATACGCAGGATCAGACGTTCTTGGGTACGAACTCTGTCCATGCTACCGCGCATTTCACGAACGAGGTAATCAAACTGCTTTGGTATTAGGCGGAATTCGCGGAATACTGTGGTCAGTTCGCTTGCTGCTGCACGAGAGTTTTTGTGAGCACGTCCATGCTCTTCAAACGCTAGCTGCATATTATGATACGTCGTGCGAAGCTCTGAGAATTTTTCTAGAGCAAGCTCAGGATCAATGCCTGTATCTTCCTCTTCTTCCTCATCATCTTCGGCTTCTTTATCTTCGTCTTCAAGCTCTGCGGTGCTGAGCTCTGAACCGATGTGTGTTGCAGTAGGTGCCGCTGAACCGTCATCATCTGGATCAACAAAACCTGAGATAATGTCAGTTAAACGAATCTCTTCTGCTTGAACTTTATCAAACTGATCAAGTAGGTATGAGATTGCGCCAGGAAATTCTGCAACAGAACATTGAACTTGGTTAATACCATCTTCAATGCGTTTAGCAATATCAATTTCGCCTTCACGGGTTAGAAGCTCGACCGTTCCCATTTCACGCATATACATACGAACAGGATCGGTTGTGCGGCCAATTTCACTCTCAACAGAAGAGAGTGCAGCAGCAGCAGCTTCTTCAGCGTCTTCATCAGCAACGCTCTCTTTCATCATTAAGTCATCAGCATCAGGTGCTGTTTCAACGACCTGAATGCCCATGTCATTGATCATTTGAATGATGTCTTCAATCTGATCGGAATCAACCATATCTTCTGGTAGATGATCATTGACTTCTGCGTAAGTCAGGTAGCCTTGTTCTTTACCTTTAACGATAAGTAACTTAAGCTGAGACTGCGGATTTTGCTCCATAGATGATATCCAACTTCTGGTCTAGGTGACGAATAATGTAGTATGCGCGATGCAAACCGCTAATATTATCAAATTTCTATGTTGTTGACTACTTACCCAATATATATAGTTAAAGCTGTGGCTTTTGCCTACTTTTAATAGATATTTTGGTATTAATTGGGACGATTAATCGATAATTGATTTAATTCCCATTTCTCTTCGACTGATAAGCCGACGCTTCTTGATTTCGTCTTCAACATTTCCATTCGCTGTTCGATACACTGGTTAAGGATATTATCCAATGCGTCGGTAAAAACATCTTGTTGATTATCTTGATCTAATGGCAAGTCCCAGCCTGCCAGTCGAGATAATAGTGCTTCATTTTTATGACCACGCCAATATTCTAATAATCGGCCTGTGGATATATGGGGGTTCTCTCTGCATATATCAAGTAGTTCAGTAAATAAACTTAGTCCAGGCACTGATAACTGACCAACTTCAGATAGGTCAGGAACCCATTCCGATAACCCCGGATTTTGCAGTAATAGGGTGATCGCCTCTCTCATTGGCGTGCGTTTTATCTCTGGTTGTGGCCTGCGTTTTACATCGGCATCTTTAGGTTTTGATAACAGCTGTTCTAGCTGTTTCTCATCGGGAACACCAAGCAGTACACCTAGACGTTTTAATAAGTGTATTTTCAAAGTCTTACCAAGTACTTTATCGATTAGTGGAACCGCTAATACCTGTAATTTAGCCAATGCTTCTTTACTGTTACTGTCCACTTGTTTGAGAAGGTTACTGTAGAAAAACTCGATCAATTCTGTGGCATCTATTACCTGTTGCTCAAACGTCTCTTTACCAAATTTTCGGATATAAGTATCCGGATCTTCACCATCGGGTAAAAACATAAATTTAAGTTGTTTACCATCGTTTAAGTATGGCAAAGCATTTTCCATTGCGCGCCAAGCGGCCTCTCTACCTGCATTATCACCATCGTAGCAACAAACGACGGTACTGGTTTGACGAAATAGAGTTTGTATGTGATCACCTGTGGTGGACGTCCCCAGTGAGGCAACCGCGTAATCAACATCAAACTGGCCGAGAGCAACAACATCCATATAGCCTTCAACCACCAATATTTTTGGCGGTTCTCGGTAGGCTTGAAGTACCTCATACAATCCATAAAGCTCTTTGCCTTTATGGAAAATAGGGGTTTCAGGAGAGTTTAAGTATTTGGGTTTTTCATCGCCAAGAACACGGCCACCAAAGGCGATAACTCGGCCTCGACGATCGCGAATTGGAAACATAATACGGCCACGAAAACGGTCGTAGCGATGGCCTTTATCGTTTTCAATTAACATCCCACCGGAGACCAGTAAATCTTGGTTGTTTTTCTCTTGACCAAAATTACTGCGAACTAAGTCCCACTCATCAGCCACATAACCAATGCCGAACTTCTGAACGATTTCTCCTGAAAGGCCTCGGTTTTTCAAGTAAGTAATGGCTGCACTGTTAGCGGAGGATTTTAATTGGGAACGATAAAATTGACTGATGCTATTCATCAAATCATAAAGATCGCGCTTTTCACTCTTATTTGCCGTGGGTGCCGTCGAAGTTGGGCCACCTACGGTCTGCTCTCTTGGTACCTCTAATCCGAATTGTTGTGCGAGATCTTCAATCGCTTCAACAAACTCTAAACGGTCAAACTCCATAATGAAGTCAATGGCATTGCCATGAACGCCACAACCAAAACAGTGATAGAACTGTTTCTCTTGGCTGACGGAGAAAGAGGGGGTCTTTTCATTATGGAAAGGGCAACATGCGCCGTAATTTTTCCCTTGCTTTTTCAGTTTTACACGCGCATCAATGAGGTCGACTATGTCAACTCGTGCGAGTAAATCATCAATAAAACTACGGGGAATAAGACCGGCCATAACCACCTAGATGTTAATTACCAATAATAGGTATGAGTGTATTTTGAATACAAACAAGCCGTGCATACCAGTAAAGGTAGCACGGCTTGTTGTAAATTAGGTTAGGTTTAAGACAGTTTAGCTTTCACTAGCTGGCTTACTTTACCCATGTCAGCACGACCTTGAAGCATAGGTTTTAATACACCCATTAACTTCCCCATATCTTGCATGCTAGCAGCACCTGATTCAGTGACGGCCTTGTCTAAACACTCGGCAATCTCTTCATCGGTTAATGCTGTTGGCATAAATTCATCAAGAACGGCAATTTCTGCAGTCTCAATATCGGCAAGATCGGTACGACCTGCTTTCGTGAACTGATTAACAGAATCACGACGTTGTTTGATCATTTTTGTCAGAACCACAATGATTTCATCGTCAGTCAAGGTCACTCGATTGTCGACTTCACGCTGCTTAATTTCTGACAAAGCCAAACGAATAGTACCAAGACGAGCTTTCGCCTTGGCCTTCATTGCTGACTTTTGCTCGTCTTTGAGTTGATCAATTAGAGCCATAACTAAATCCTTGTAGGTTCAGTTATTAGTACATACGTACGCGACGAGCATTCTCGCGAGACAGCTTCTTAGCGTGACGCTTTTGAGCTGCTGCTTTAGCGCGTTTGCGAACAGTAGTTGGTTTTTCATAGTGCTCACGACGACGCACTTCAGAAAGAACACCTGCTTTTTCACAAGAGCGTTTGAAGCGACGTAGAGCTACGTCAAATGGTTCGTTTTCACGTACTTTAATTACTGGCATATGCCTTTCACCTCAGGGGTTATTATTTGCTGGCGGTTATATGACCAGCTTGTTTAAAAATGGTGCGAAATTTTAATCTGATCTTGGGGTATTTGTAAAGCATTCTTACCTAAGATCTGGTTAATTTCTTTTTTGAGCTGTAACATTAGCCCTAAATGGACCATAAACAGAGAAAATAATGAAAATTTTAGGCATCGAAACTTCATGTGATGAAACAGGTGTTGCCATTTTCGATGAAGAAAAGGGGCTGTTAGCTCATCAATTGTACAGTCAGATAAAACTTCACGCAGATTATGGTGGTGTTGTACCAGAATTAGCGTCTCGTGACCATGTAAAAAAGACCATTCCATTGATAAAAGCGGCGCTGGCGGATGCAAATCTGACCTCTGATGACATTGATGGCATTGCTTACACTGCTGGCCCAGGCTTAGTTGGAGCGTTATTGGTTGGCGCTACAATTGGTCGTAGCTTAGCTTATGCGTGGGGAGTTCCTGCGGTGCCTGTGCATCATATGGAAGGTCACCTTCTGGCCCCAATGCTTGAAGATAACCCACCAGCCTTCCCATTTGTGGCTCTATTGGTCTCTGGGGGACACACCATGATGGTTGAAGTGAAAAAGATAGGCGAGTATCGCATTCTTGGCGAATCGGTTGACGATGCCGCTGGTGAGGCTTTTGATAAAACGGCTAAATTGATGGGGCTGGATTACCCGGGCGGTCCACTGTTATCTAAACTGGCAGAAAAAGGCACCAAAGGACGCTTTGTCTTTCCACGTCCAATGACCAATCGTCCAGGCTTAGATTTTAGCTTTTCCGGATTAAAGACGTTTGCGGCAAATACAGTACGCGCTAATGACGATGATGACCAAACTCGAGCGGATATTGCGTATGCTTTTCAAGAGGCTGTTGTTGATACATTGGCAATAAAATGCAAACGAGCACTTAAAGAGACTGGCTTTAAGCGCTTAGTCATTGCTGGCGGAGTGAGTGCGAACAAATCGTTAAGAAAAGAGCTTGAAAATACGATGAAAAAGCTGGGGGGAAAGGTGTTCTACCCTCGTACCGAGTTCTGTACAGATAATGGCGCTATGATTGCCTATGCGGGTATGCAGAGACTAAAAAATGGTGAAAAAACAGATCTAAGCGTTACGGCTAAACCGAGGTGGCCAATTGATGAGTTAGAACCTGTTATTGATTAACATCGATAAGTAATAAAAATGTGTGATTAGAGAGGCCTGATGAGAATCAGGCTTTTTTATTACTTTTTTTTCTGCCAAATTTTAGGTTCTACCCCATCAATAAAGCGTTTGATATTCTCGTGATGCCTAAACACAATTAAGCAGGAGAGCATGGAGACAGGAATGGTGTACTGAGGTTTGATAAACCAAGTGAACAGTGGGGCAAGCAGTGCGGTGCTCATTGAGGCCAATGATGAGTAACCTGTCACAATCACGGTGGTTAACCAGGTCGAAAATAACATACCAGTAAGGTCTAAACCAATTGGCGCCATTGCTCCCAACGCAGTAGCAACGCCTTTGCCCCCTTTAAAATGAAAAAAGAGAGGATACATGTGACCTAGACAGGCGGAAACGCCAAGCATACCGAGAATAAAGGGATTAAAGCCTAAATAGTAACCACTCCAGACTGGAATCATTCCTTTAAGGATGTCGCACAGCAATACCAAACCGGCAGCGCCCCTTCCGCCCATACGCAATACATTGGTCGCCCCTGGATTATTTGAACCAGAAAGACGAGGGTCTGGAAGACCTCTTAATCGGCAGATCAATACGGCACTCGATATCGAGCCTAGAAGGTAGGCACAAATGATCATGGTAAGAGCGAGTGGGGTCATCTCTTTTATTTTCCTTGCAATGAGCTTAGAAATCTATGCTGATTGAGTTGTTTTATAGTATATTTCTATTCCTTTCAAGGATACTACGTGTTTTTCATGTTGTTGGGTATCCGACCTGTTATAAAAAAGTGTGGATAAAAATGGATTTAGTATTTATTGAACAACTTGAAGTTATTACCACGATTGGTGTTTATGATTGGGAACAGCAGATTAAACAGAAATTAGTGCTGGATTTAGAGATGGCACATAATAATAAACCCGCAGCTGAGTCCGATGATGTCGCCTTTGCCTTAAACTATGCGGCCGTCAGTGACGCAGTGACAGAGCATATTGCTACGGGGCGCTTTCTATTGGTTGAACGAGTTGCTGAAGAAGTGGCAGAGTTGATTATGAGTCAGTTTAGTGTGCCTTGGATTAAGGTTCGATTGACTAAACCTGGTGCTGTAGTGAACGCCCGTGGTGTTGGCGTAGTGATTGAACGCGGCCAGCGATGAATACGGTATATATTGGCATTGGTTCCAATATAGAGCGGCATTATCATGTCGTTGCGGCCCTTGAAAAGTTGAGAGGTATTGATTCAGCACTTCGTCGCTCAACGGTCTATGAAGCGGAACCTGTTGGTTTTTGCGGTAATAGTTTTTTCAATTTGGTGGTTGAATTAACCACATCATTGTCACTTTCTCAACTGTCATCAAAGCTTAAAAAAATTGAAGTAGAGTTAGGTCGGAGAGCGGACGCAAAGAAAAATGAAGATCGAACCATTGATCTGGATATCTTGTTATTTGGTGAGCAGATTGTCACTTCTCCTAAGATACCAAGAGATGATATCTATAAGTTCGCTTTTGCATTATGGCCGTTATTTGAGCTGTGTCCGCATCGTGTGATCCCAGGTGATGGGCGCACAATCTCCGAATTATGGCACTCTTTTGAGCATGAACAGCTTCTCCGAACTGTCGAAGTTGATAATATTTAAGGTTAGTAATGAGTTATTTTGAAGCATTCTTTCTCGCTTTGATTCAAGGGTTAACGGAGTTTTTACCGGTCTCCAGTTCTGCGCATTTAATATTGCCTTCTCAACTGTTTGGCTGGGAAGATCAAGGTTTAGCCTTTGATGTCGCGGTGCATGTCGGCACGTTAGCAGCAGTGATCATCTATTTTAGAAAAGAGGTGGTGACGTTACTTTCAGCGTGGGTAGAGTCGATTTTTAGATCGAAGCATAACAAAGAATCAAAGCTAGCTTGGATGATCGCATTGGCGACAGTTCCAGCCGCTTTATTTGGTTTGCTGATGAAAGACTTTATTGAGTTGTATCTCAGAAGTATGTGGGTGATCGCAGCCACAACGATCATTTTTGGTCTGCTGCTTTGGTGGGTTGATAGACAGGCCAAACAGACAGAAAATGAGTACCAAACTGGGTGGAAAAAAGCGCTGTTCATTGGTGTCGCTCAAGCCCTAGCCATGATACCTGGGACATCACGTTCAGGTGCTACGATTACGGCGGCGCTCTATTTAGGGTTTACTCGTGAGGCCGCTGCTCGTTTTTCATTTTTAATGTCAATACCAATCATTACCTTAGCCGGAAGTTATTTAGGTCTTAAACTTGTTACTGGTTCTGAACCTGTGCATGTGGGGTTCTTGCTGGTTGGTATTGTGACCTCATTTTTAAGTGCCTATTTATGCATTCATCTGTTTCTAAAGATGATCACTAAAATGGGTATGACGCCGTTTGTCATTTATCGACTGTTACTCGGTGTTGGGTTGCTTATTTTACTGTCAACTCAATAGAAGATACTGTTTATCGGACGTCATAATTAAGGAGCCCAATGGCTCCTTAATTATGACGTTAACAGTTTAAATTGTTTTACTGCTTCAATGCGCCGTTTCGTTAATTCAGTTCTGATGTCAGCCCCTTTCACCCCACTTGCTACGATCTCTTTTACTTCAACAGATAAGGCGGCTTTAAACGCGTTACGCAGTGTGTCGGCTTGGGTATAGGTTTTGTGTTCAAACCCTGTCCTGCCTTTAAAGTCGGCGGTACAACATAGGGCGAGTTGCTCGACTCGTTCTGGCTTTCTCCATGCATCAATCTTGTCAAACAGCTTCACAAAGGTAGTGGCTTTTAGCTCATTCGCATGATGCACATTGGTGTGATGTTCGCACACGATGAGAGCCAAATCTCTGCAATCATTAGGAACTTTGACTCGCTGACAAAGAGTCTTAATCACGTCTAATCCTCGTTTCTCATGCATTTTATGGCTAGGGAGAATTGATTTAGGGGTCAACGCTTTTCCAAGGTCGTGTAACTGAGAAGCAAATCGAATCAATACCAATGGGCTTAATCGTGCCGCTTGTTCAGCCACCATGGCTGTGTGTACGCCAGTATCAATCTCTGGGTGCCACTGCTCGGGTTGTGGAACGCCATAAAGCGCATCGATTTCAGGCAGTACAACTTTAAGCGCGCCGCACTGTCGTAATACCTTTAAAAACTGTTGGGGGTTGTCATAAGTCAGGGATTTTTGCCACTCTTGCCACACACGCTCTGGGGTTAACTCCGTAAGCTCGCCACTCTGCGCAATGTGACTCATTAGTGCGAGAGTTTCATCGGCAATAGTAAAGCCTAAATGATGGAAGCGTGCAGCAAATCGTGCCACTCGTAATACTCTGAGTGGATCTTCAATAAACGCAGGTGAAACATGACGTAAGACTCGCTGTTCAATATCAGCTAGGCCGTTATAAGGATCAATCAGGCGGCCCTCTTCATCCTGCGCGATGGCATTGATGGTCAGGTCTCGACGGATCAGATCTTGTTCTAAAGTGACATCAGGGCTTGAGTAGCAGGTAAATCCTTTGTAACCTCTACCCGCTTTTCTTTCCGTGCGAGCAAGGGCAAACTCCTCTTTGCTTTTGGGGTGCAAAAAAACAGGAAAATCTTGACCTACGGTTTGGTAACCCAAAGCAGTCATCGCTTCAGGTGTTGAGCCGACAACTACCCAATCACGGTCTTTTACTACTAAACCAAGTTGGGCGTCTCGAACCGCGCCCCCGACTAGATAGCTCTTCACTATTCATTCCTTACTGACAGTTGGTAAATACATTGAGTACTATACAAGATTGACAGATCTTTCTTTACTTTCCAACGTTCAATGTTAATTTGCCTGTATCATGCTGGTTAATAAATCGATTCAATAACGGAATAGCGCAAGAAGGCAAAATGTATAAGGACTTTTATCAGTTTACCGAGTCTCCATTCTCAATTGTTCCTAGTGCTCGATTTCTTTTTTTAAGCCATCGTCATCGTGAGGCTTTAGCTCAATTGCAGTCTGGCCTATCTAATGGTGGGGGGTTAGCGCTACTTACTGGCGAAGTAGGCACCGGGAAAACGACCGTATCCAGAGCGCTGTTAGCTGGGCTTAACAGTGACGTACAAGCTGGGTTAATCTTAAATCCTACCTTTACTCGCCAAGAGCTGCTTGCCAGCATTTGTGATGAGTTTTCGATCTCGTATCAAGCTGAAGAGAGCGTAAAACAACTCAGTGATGCGATCTACCACTTTTTACTGAGTAATCACGCTAAAGGCATTCAGACGCTGCTCGTTATTGATGAAGCACAGCATTTAACGCCTGATGTCCTCGAACATTTGCGATTATTAACCAACCTGGAGACCGATAGCCAAAAGTTGCTTAAGGTATTGTTGATTGGTCAGCCAGAGCTTCAACACCACCTTCAGCAAGATAACCTGCGCCAATTAGCACAGCGGATCACTGCCCGTTACCATCTACTGCCATTGACGGCTGATGACGTAAGCCGATACATCACCTTTCGTCTTCAGGTGGCAGGCTGCCATCAACCCATTTTTAGTACCAGTGCGATGCATTCTATTGCCAAGCTTACTGGCGGCGTTCCACGGCTGATTAACTTAGTGTGTGATGAGTCTCTGCAATTGGGGTATCGAGAAAATAGCAGAACAATCAGTAAAAAACAGGTGGCGACCGCAGGACAAAAAGTGATGGAGTGGCAAGGTGCTAAGAAAGCTAACCCTAAGCGGCCCATACTTCTAAAGTCAGTTGTTTTTTCTTTTGTCAGTTTACTGCTGGCCACGTTGAGTTACACATTGTTCATTGCACCGAAAGAGGCTGCCCCTACCATCGAGGCTGAGATTATTGAACCGGCAGTCATTGAGAATATTGACAGACCAGACTACCTCTCAGATGGTGAGATTATGGCGTTGGTTCAACAGTCAGGAGACACAGCTGTTGCCATGCAAACCCTATATCGCATATGGGGTTATGAGGTTGATATTGACAGCGCCCAATGCCGTAATGGTATTGAGGCTGACCTCTACTGTATGCAAGGTAATAAAGGCCTAAATGATTTGCGGGAGTTCAATCGTCCGGCGATGGTTACTTTAACTGTCTTGCAGCACCCTTTTTATGCGGTACTGTTTGCGCTTGATGGAGATGCTGTTGAGTTATTAGTGGCGGATCAGAGGGTAAAAATTCCTCTAGAGTGGTTTGAAGCGCACTGGGGAGGGGAGTTTACGTTGTTGTGGCACTCACCTATAGGCAGTGACAAAGTACTGAAGTATGGTCAAAAAGATGACAAAGTGATGCAGTTTGATCTGTTATTAGCCTTAGTGATGGGAGAGAGAAGTATCAATACAGACCATTTTAGTGAAGCATTACTTGAGCGAGTGAAAATTTTTCAGCAGCAAGAGGGGTTAGAACCTGATGGGATGGTAGGATTGAAAACCTTGATTGCGTTAGATCGTTTGCTGAATCTACAAGCCCCCAAATTGGAGGCGATGCAGTAATGTCGAAGATCCTTAATGCGCTTAATCATTCAGAGCAACAGTTTAAGCAGCAACAGAGTCTAGAAGGAATGGCTGGGCACTATTCTTTTTTAGAAGAGAAAAAAAGCATCAATCTCTACCTATTGTTCTCCCTGTTGGTATGTGTCCCTGCTGTTGTTGTTATGGTTATTGCTATTATCATCAATCCAATGCCCGCTAAGCAGTTTATAGAGCGATATTTTTCGCTAAATATCAGTAACATTGTATCTGTAAAAAGTGTCATACCAGTGAGTCAACAGGCGTCCATCGTCGTTGCAGAAGCATCTTCAGGGTGGCTCATTCTTGATTACCCGCATTTTGAGACTCAACCATTACCCAAAGCACAGCTAATCGTAAGTAGTGACCCTTTGCCTTCAAAAAAGGTCGTGAACGTTAACGTAGAGAGTGTAGCTGAGCGAGATGAGAGTGAGGTGGACTTGCATCAGTTAGATATGAGTGAGCTCTCCCCAGAGATTGCTGCGCGTTTAAAAAGCATTATGCAGAATCAATCGCCGCAGCCAACACGCCAACCAGTATCTGACGGCCCTAGGCTGGCAGAGTATGGAACCATTGTTCTACCTAGGCATAGTGCAGAGTTTGTCGGAAAGCTGCCAGCCATGAATTTTCAAACCCATATTTATGCCAGCCAAGCAGATAGGCGCTGGGTTAAAGTGAATGGCGTTGAAGCGACTGAGGGAGATGATATTGCATTGGGCGTGAGGTTATTAGAGATAAAGCCAAGAGAAGTGATAGTGGACTTCAGAGGAGAAACTCTATCCATTCCATCATTGTATGAGTGGGGCGGGTAAACGTATTTTGAATAGCTTCTGTTAAATAGATAGCAAACAAAAAAACCAGAACGTAAGTTCTGGTTTTTTTTATCTGTTTTGCTTATGCCCAGCCGTTCTGTTTTTTCTTACGGCTCGGGATAATATGAGGAAGTATTAGGCCAAAGAG
Source organism: Aliivibrio kagoshimensis (assembly GCF_050337105.1). Lineage (NCBI taxonomy): Bacteria > Pseudomonadati > Pseudomonadota > Gammaproteobacteria > Vibrionales > Vibrionaceae > Aliivibrio > Aliivibrio kagoshimensis. Next base: position 85,782 of record NZ_JAKJSQ010000005.1, on the reverse strand, counting down.
AAGACCAATACCAGCAACGCCACCGCCATACATGAAGTATCTAAGTAGCAGGTCCTCTTTTTGTGTGTCTAACTTAGCACGAAGTTCACGAACCTCAGCTTGAGAAGCCGTTAACTGATTGTTCATTTCACTGTAGTTCTGCTCTAACTCTTGAATCTGGGTGTTTCGTTGAGCCAGGGAATCAGACATACCTGCTTTTTCATCATTCGCGGCAGTACGAGCATTGGATAGTTGCTCTTTCACCGTTTTAAGCTCGTTTTCAAGCTGTGGAAGTCGAACTGCCATACTCGCTCTGTTTGATACGTACTTACTTTCGACCCAACCTTTACGGCCACGTGGGTCTAAGATTTGAGTGAAACCAGTACTTTTATCCGACGTTAGGTAAGTGATTTTATCACCAGCATTAACACTGCCAATGATCTTAAACTGATTACTTGGCCCTGAATGCATATAGGTAAATAGATTGTCGGCAATATAGCGAGTTTGCGCTTGAGTTGGAAAAGCCATGGTGGCGACAATCATGACTAAGCTAAGAAGATACTTCACTGTAGAATCCTTTATTGGCATTAAATAATAGTTCACTGACTAAAGTGAATATTAAAAACTTTCTTACGATGGTGCAAGGGAAGTTATCAATAAAAAAAGGAAAGCCAAGCTCTCCTTTTTCTTTGATCTTCACTATTAATTAGCTAGCTAAAGATTGCATTATATAGAAGAAAATAACGGCAAGCAGCGCACCAGCGGGTAAGGTTACAACCCATGAGGCAACGATATTACGTACTACACCAAGGTTTAGTGCCGCTATACCTCGAGCAAAACCAACCCCTAATACGGCACCCACTAAAGTTTGAGTCGTTGAAATTGGCAGACCGGTTCCAGACGCCAAAACAACGGTAGTTGCCGTTGCAAGCTGAGCGGCAAAACCGCGACTCGGTGTCAATTCTGTGATACCTGTTCCAACGGTTGCCATTACTTTATGCCCCATTGTCGCAAGACCCACTACGATACCGATGCCACCAAGAGGTAGAATCCACCAAGCAATTTTACTGGTTGCAGTAATCTCGCCCATGTTTTCGATGGTTGAAGCTATGGCAGACAAAGGACCAATGGCGTTGGCTACATCGTTTGAGCCGTGCGCGAATGCCATAGCACAAGCGGTAATAACCATTAAGGTACTAAAGATTCTCTCTACCCCACCAAAACCGCGGCTGTCTTTTTCATTATCGTCAGTTACGTTAGCGAATTTACGGTTGATGTAGTAGTAACCACCCACCATCACTAGCGTCGAAAGCACCATTGATACTATCCAAGCCTCACCAGATGAAAGGTGTAAACCAATGTGCTTAAGTCCTTTCTTAATGGTGACAAGCGCAATCACCATGGTGGTAATAAACATATAGATAGGAACAAAACGCTTAGCATTGAATAGTGGCACTTCGGTATCGAATATCAAACGTTGTGCACTGGTGAAGATCATATAGGCGAATAGGCCTGATATGAACGGGGTGATTAACCAACTTCCGACAATTCCTTGAACTGAGCCCCAATCAACTGCTTCTGGTCCAACGGAGATGCAAGCAAAACCTATGATGGCACCAATGATTGAGTGAGTGGTAGAGACCGGCCATCCCATGTAAGAAGCGAGTAATAACCAAGTACCTGCAGCCAGTAGTGCTGACATCATACCGAAAATTAATACGTCAGGTTGAGATGCAAACAGTGAGGTGTCAATCACCCCTTTTCGGATTGTATCTGTGACTTCACCGCCTGCTAAATAAGCACCGGCAAATTCAAAGATCATCGCAATGATGATCGCTTGTTTTACAGTAAGAGCTTTAGAACCAACTGATGTACCCATAGCGTTAGCTACATCATTCGCACCAATACCTATGGCCATTAAAAAACCAAAAGCAGCGGCAACGATAAGCAGTAAAGTACCGTAATTCGCAATGATATCCATTGTATTACCTGTTAATGAAAAAACTGATTAAGAGCGAGATAACATGAGTTCAAGTCTAGCGCCAACACGCTGAGCTTGATCTGCTATGCCACCAACCCACTCAAGAATTTTGTAGAGGAACATGATGTCGATTGGATTGTATTTAGATTCAATCGCCATCAATTGTTGACGAAGAACAACCTGAAGGGCATCAGTGTCATCTTCAATAATGTCTAATTGGTGGATCATTTCAGCAACGAGAGTTACTTCACGGCCTTTAAAGCCAGTCTCTAATAGCTCATCGAGTTCATTGATCACCTTTTGAGCTTGTTTTGCCGCATCTAAACAGCGAATAACATACTCAACAAATCCCTTTTGCATTGATGATGGGATTTGAAGTTGGCGACCGTAAACTCGACCTGAAATATCTTTTGCAAGATTGGCAAGTTTATCTTGTTGAGTCAGTAGCTCTAACATATCGCTACGATCAACAGGCATGAAAAGACCGCGAGGAAGTTTTAAGCGGATTTCACGTTTAAGAACGTCAGCTTCTTTTTCTAAGTGCGAAATCTGTTCACGCATTTCACCGGCTGTTTCCCAGTCATCGCTAGAGCACGCTTCAAAAAAAGGTATCAGTAGAGAACAACATTCGTTGACACAGACTACATGACGTTGCAAAGGCTTAATTGGGGACTTTGCAAATAACCCCATAATTGTATTTACTGGCATGGTTTCTAAACCTAATTAAACAAAGACCGAAATTGGTGTTTTGTTAAGCGATGGCCATAAAGGCGCGAATGTTAACCCAATCACTGTTGTAATAAAACTATTTTAGATCATGAATTGGTGATATTTCAGACTTGCCGTCGTGAACTTTTGGCAATATCCTTGATTAGTCACTCGTTAAAGGGTTAATCATGGAAACTGAGATAGAGCTAAAATTTTTTGTTTTGCCTGAATTTTCTAATATTTTACAGTCGAAAATTGCGGATGCAAAGATTTTACAACAAAGTAGCAAAAACCTTGGGAATATCTATTTTGATACTCCTAACCAGTTATTAAGAAAACATGATATTGGGTTTCGTATTCGGCGATTTGATAATGTGTATGTTCAAACTCTGAAAACCTCAGGTCGAGTGGTTGCAGGTTTACATCAAAGGCCGGAATATAATGCAGAGCACGACTCTAACCATCCTGATGTGTATCTACATCCAGTCGATGCTTGGCCTGAACAGATTAATCTGTCTCAATTGCAACAGGAGTTAGAACCACTATTTTCTACTAATTTCGTTCGTCAACAATGGTTGATCGCTATGCCTGATGGTAGCCATATTGAGTTAGCTTTTGATCAAGGTGAAGTCATTGCTGGTGAAGACGTCGCATTGATTTGTGAAGTTGAATTGGAGCTTAAATCTGGACAGACCGATGCGCTCTTTACCTTAGCGAGGACACTGTCGGAAGAGGGGGGGATGCGATTAGGTAACCAAAGCAAAGCGGCGAAAGGTTATCGACTAGCCGGGGGTCAGTTAAGTGATGAGATAAAGTCACTCTCTACGGTTAAGGTATTACCGAGTGATTCTGTTGAGGCGTGTTTTATTGCCTCTTTAGAGCATGCATTAGCGCACTGGCACTATCATGAACAGATATACATTGAACGCTCTGGCGCTCAAGCACTGCAAGAGATCAGTACAGCGATCTCTTTTATCCGTCAGATTCTAGCCGCATTTAGTGACGTAATTCCAAGACGTGCGAGTGCCGTTATCCGGCAAGAACTGAAGTGGCTCAATGAAGAGTTCACTTGGTTGGATCAGGCGAAATATATTACGGCGTTGACAGAAGACAAAGGACAGCCCTTACGACGTCTCGATGCTCAAAAACAGATAGTCAGTAACCTGACTTCGCAATTTGAAAATCTCCCCGACAGAGAGGATTGCTTAGCACTGCTGCAATCTTCTCGGTACTGCGGCTTATTACTTGATATGAGTCGTTGGATCTTAACTAAAGGATGGCAACCATTTTTGGATCACCCTGCGAAAGAGATAATGGAAACGCCTATTGAGGGATACTCGAAAGAGCTGCTTAATAATACTTGGCAGCAACTGCTTGATGCATTTCCAGTGGGGGCGAGTTTGCACTGTGAAGACTATGTCGTTCAGAAATCCTGTTTAAGCCGTAATCTTATGACTGGGATCTGTTTTGCTGACATCTATGAAGAAGATCGTCGAAGTAAGTTCCGTATGCCATGGGAAGACCTGTTAGCGGGCATTGACGATCTGGAGATGTTAGAACCGCTAAGAGTACAAGTTGAACTGCTTGATGGAGAAGAGAAAGAGCAGTTGATCCGTTGGATAGAACGGCAAGAACGTTCGTTATTGCATGCAATGGATCAGACGAGAAATGCTGGAGTGGACATCCCCCCTTACTGGCAGTAGCTAGACAGGGATAAGAACGTAAAGCCGCAGTGTAGAGTCAATACTGCGGCTTTTTTAGTTCTACTTACTTTTATCATCTTCTATTCTCTTTTCAATAGAGTCCAGACGGTCTAGTAGCTGTTTCTGTTGTAAAATAAGTTGATCCCACTGTTGGTTTTTCAGGCGACGTTGCTGCTCTTTTTCTCTATCAATATGATTCTGTTTTGGTTCCGTGATGACAGAGCTGATTAAACCTGAAATCATACCGAACATACCGACACCACATATGATAATAATTGAGGCGAGAAGTTTTCCACTAGCACTCACCGGATAATGGTCGCCATAACCGACTGTCGAAATAGTGACAAAAGCCCACCATAGCGCATCACCACCATCTTTAATATTGGCATCAGGGTGCTGACTCTCAATCATTAACATCAGACCTGAACCGATAGTGATTAAAATGATCATAATTAAAAATATCGAAGCCAGAGTCGCCTCACGACGATAGGTTTTCAGTTGATGCAAGATCAATTTACTGGATTTAAGAATACGGATCAGTCGGAAAATCTGAAAGATTCGCGCATAACGAAACACCTCAATGACCGGCAAGCTGGCAAGAAAATCAATCCAGTGCGTTTTCATATAATCGAGTTTGTTGCTGCTACGAGTTAAATCCAAGGTAAGCTGAAAAAGAAACACAGAACATATGAGTGTATCAATTCCGATTAGAAGCTGGTGAACCTCTGCGTTTACTGGCGCAAAGAGCAGTATTGAGATAATGATTAATGAGATGAACGACAAGAATAACGACATCAAACTCATTGGTTTTAAGTCGGTTCTGGTAGAGTGGATAGGCATTATTACCTCTTAAATAGAGCGTGAAACATATCAATAGAACCATCATGTTGAAAAATAGGGTGGTTAGTCAAATAAAGATGACAATAGATGACTGATTTTGCTCAGTGTTGAACAAGTTAAGGATAAAAGATGCTACTGACCCCCCTTTTAAAAGAGACTTGCCAAGTGGCGGTTGAAAATATTGAAGCGCTATCACCGGACTGTTTTTCAACATGGTCAACGGCGCAGATCAAACAAAGAGACCGTGTTCTTGCGGGCAGTGACTTTGTTGCGGAAGCCCTACGGTTCGATCTGGAGTTAGTGCGAATACTGCCGTCGATGTTAGCTGACGAAAGCCGTCAGGATCACTACCGTTCTCGACTCGCACACCTTTTAGAAGCCTGTAAAGATGAAGCTTCTTTTATGCGTGCACTGAGAGCATTTCGTCGTCGAGAAATGAGCTATATTGCATGGCGCGATTGTGTCTCGTCATGGGAGTTAACCGAGAGTTTAGAACACCTATCAGAGCTTGCCGAAGCAATGATTTTTGAGGCCTACTCTTGGTTGTATACGCAGTGCTGTGCTGAGATGGGGACTCCTATGAACAGTGAGGGTGTACCACAGCCTATGCTTATCATTGGTATGGGGAAACTCGGTGGCAGAGAGCTTAATTTCTCATCTGATATTGATCTGATATTCACCTATCCAGAAAACGGAGAAACACAAGGTGCTCGACGCAGTATTGCCAATGCTCAGTTTTTTACCCGCTTAGGTCAGCGCTTGATTAAAGCGTTGGATCAACAGACTTTTGATGGTTTTTGTTATCGAGTCGATCTGAGATTACGACCCTTTGGAGAAAGTGGGCCGTTAGTGATGAGTTACGCGGCTCTTGAAGATTACTATCAAGAACAGGGGCGAGACTGGGAACGTTATGCGATGGTAAAAGCACGTGTAATGGGCAAAGAGATGTACAGTCAGTATGAAGAGTTAAGCCAAATGCTGCGACCATTTGTATTTCGTCGATATATTGATTTTAGTGCCATTCAGTCTCTGCGCCGTATGAAGTCGATGATCAACAGTGAAGTTCGTCGTCGAGGGTTAAGCAATAATATTAAGCTAGGAGCTGGTGGCATTCGAGAGATTGAATTCATTGCTCAGGTGTTTCAACTTATTCGAGGAGGACGTGAACCGTCGCTTCGTGGTCGTGGCTTATTAAAAACACTTGATGCCATTAAGCAGCTCTCTCTACTGCCTGATGATGACGTCGATACCTTACAAAGCAGTTATGTCTTTTTACGACGAATAGAGAATCTGCTGCAAGCGATCAATGACAGTCAAACTCAGACCTTGCCCGACAGTGAGCTTGATCAACAGAGACTAGCATTTGCCCTCCACTTTGAAGGTTGGCAGCAACTTTTAAAAGAGATTGAGCGAGTGATGATCAGTGTTGATCTTATTTTCCAGCAACTCATTGGAGAAGAAGAGCAAGAGGATGACAGTAAAGTCTCACCACACTTCCAAGAGTTGTGGGCCATGGCCAGAGAAAAAGAGGTCTCCGTTACGATTTTAGAGGAGTTAGTTGGGGATAAAGCGGAATCATTAAGCGATCAACTTTATCAATTTAAAACCGAGCTGAGTAAAAAAACATTGGGCCCACGCGGAAGGGAGGTACTTACTAACTTAATGCCAAAGATCCTTCATGTGATTCTGCCACGTCGCGATGCTCATGATACGCTCCCCCGAATTACCGCACTGCTATTGAAGATCGTTACACGTACTACCTATTTAGAGCTGTTAGATGAACATTCTGGCGCGCTGCAGCATTTGGTTCGTTTGTGTGCTGCTAGCCCCATGGTGGCTGAACAGTTAGCTCGTTATCCGGTACTGCTGGATGAACTGTTAGATATTCAACAGCTCTATAACCCTATTGCAATCAGTGATTATAAAAGTGAGCTTCATGAATTTTTAGCTAGGATCCCTGAAGATGATATGGAGCAGCAGATGGAGGCGCTGCGGCAGTTCAAACAGATTGCTCTATTAAGAATAGCGGCTGCAGACATCGCAGGGGGATTATCTGTGATGACGGTGAGTGACCACTTAACCTATCTGTCAGAAGCGATCATTGAATCTGTGGTCCATCAAGCGTGGTTGCAGGTCACTGAGAAGTTTGGTGAGCCAGAATACTTGAGATCGCGCAGCGGTAAAGGTTTTGCCGTGGTTGGTTATGGAAAAGTGGGCGGTTGGGAATTGGGGTACAATTCAGATTTGGATGTGGTCTTCTTACATGATTGCCCGGCAAATGGGGTGACTGATGGAAAGAAACAGATTGATGCAAGACAGTTTTATTTACGATTAGCCCAGCGCATTATTCATATTTTCTCCGTAAGAACTACGTCGGGCATCTTGTATGAGATTGATACCCGTTTAAGGCCATCTGGAGAGTCGGGTTTGTTGGTTTCTCATATCGACGCATTTGAAGAGTACCAACAACAAGAGGCATGGACTTGGGAACATCAGGCATTAGTTCGAGCTAGGGTAGTTTTTGGTGATGAACCGTTAACCACAGCGTTTAATGCCACTCGACATAACGTTGTTAGTCAGGCGCGTGATCCACTACAATTACAGAGTGATGTGGTCTCTATGCGTCATAAAATGCGAGGCCAACTGGGAAGTAAAGAGGGCAGTCATCAATTTAAATTGAAAGAGGATAAAGGCGGTATTACTGACATTGAGTTTTTGGCGCAATACCTCGTTCTAAAAGAGAGTGACCAAATTTCAGAGTTAACTGTATGGTCGGATAATGTACGTATTTTTGAGTCTATGGCGAAGTATAATGTGATGTCCAATGAGTTAGCGACAGCGCTTTCCAATGCCTACTGTGTGATGAGAAATGAGATCCACCATCTGAATTTATTGGGTCTCTCTGCTGAAGTGGAGGATTCACAGTTCACCGAAGAGCGAGAGACTGTCACCCAAGCCTGGCAGCAGTGGCTAAAAGATGTTTAATTTTTAATTGGATAGGCGTCACCCTGTGATAAAATCGTGATGCAATTATATTCTCGGAGAAAACTATGAAACCCACTCTTCCAAATTATCAGCAGTCAGGTGTTCTTATTGTTGGTGATGTGATGTTAGACCGCTACTGGACAGGTTCTACCGGACGTATCTCACCCGAAGCGCCAGTTCCTGTTGTTAAAGTCGAAAATAATGAAGAGCGACCAGGTGGGGCGGCAAACGTCGCGATGAATATTGCTGCTTTAGGTGGTACCGCGCATCTTATTGGTATGACAGGGGTTGATGAACCTGCTCAAGCGTTGTCAGATAAGTTGACCACTCTGAACGTTAATTGTGATTTTATTGCGCTAAAAGAGTATCCAACCATCACCAAACTTCGAGTATTAAGTCGTGGTCAGCAGCTCATTCGTTTGGATTTTGAAGATGGCTTTCATGATGTAGAACCTGAAGCGGTTCTTTCTCGCATTGAAACTTCTCTACCTAAAGTCAGCGCGATGATCCTATCGGATTATGCCAAAGGGGCGCTAGAGCACTCTCGATTAATGATCGCTCAAGCACGCGAAGCTGGTATTCCGGTATTCATTGACCCTAAAGGCGCAGATTTTGAGCGTTATCGTGGTGCGACGCTACTGACGCCAAATATGTCCGAATTTGAAGATGTTGTCGGTAAAGTAAAAGATGAACAAGAACTGGTAGAGAAAGGGCTGGAAATTATTGAAAAATATGATTTTGAAGCGCTGCTGGTTACTCGAAGTGAACATGGCATGAGTTTACTTAGAAGAGCACAAGAACCTCTGCATCTGCCTACATTAGCAAAAGAAGTGTTTGATGTTACAGGGGCTGGAGATACGGTGATCTCTGTATTAGCCGCCTCCGTTGCTGCGGGTAAACCACTGGATCAAGCGTGTGCATTAGCAAATGCGGCGGCAGGTGTTGTCGTTGGTAAGCTGGGCACCTCTACGCTCTCCACCATTGAATTAGCAGAGGCGATTCATGGCGGACAAGATACTGGATTTGGTGTGATTGGTGAAGATCAACTTATTGTAGCCGTGAAAGATGCTCGCGCTCGTGGTGAAAAGGTGGTGATGACTAATGGTTGTTTTGATATTTTGCACGCAGGGCATGTCTCCTACTTAAACGAAGCGGCAAAACTGGGGGATCGCCTTATTGTTGCAGTGAATTCAGACAGTTCTGTTCAAGGGCTAAAAGGGCCTGGACGCCCTGTTAATCCGGAAGATCGACGCATGGCAGTGCTTGCAGGGCTGGGTGCGGTTGATTGGGTGGTTGATTTCAGTGAGCAAACCCCTCAGCGATTGATTTCAAAAGTATTGCCGAGTTTACTGGTAAAAGGTGGAGATTATAAACCTGAAGAGATTGCTGGTGGTACAGAAGTGATTGCAGCTGGTGGCGAAGTTAAAGTTTTGAATTTTGAGGATGGCTGTTCAACGTCAGAAATTATCGAAGCGATTCGTGGAGGGAAAGGTTAATCAGTGATGTGGTTAACTATGCCGACTCCCTGTCGGCAACTTTCTCTTCTGATGAGAGAGAGTTAACTCTTTATTTCTTTGTATAGGTTACTTTAGATTCAAACTGCTTAGCAATAGAGTTAGATATGCCATATGCTTGTTTTTTAGTTAATTTGTTACTAACAACAACAGGTAGCCACTTGTTTAGCCATGGGTCAAACCACGTTACTTCATAAATCATTATGTCACTTCCTCGTTTAACGATTGATTTGTGTGCATTGTATAGCCATAATTAATAAAAATAAAGTACACAATACTTTATTTTTACGTGGTATACGTTGTAGTGGCGTTTATGAAATTGAAATGTTTATTTGAATTTCATATTATTGAGGATAAATACAATGGAAGATCATTATGCCTAGAGTTAGTCAAAAAGTAGCCCAAGAGACACGCCGCCGAATTATTCGTACCGCTTTTAAGATGATTCTTGATGAGGGGTTTGAGTCTCTAACTTTTACCAATATCGCTAAATGTGCCAAAATCAGTCGCTCAGGTATCAATGCGCACTTTAAAAAGAAAGAGGATTTGATTCACGAGATTGAACCGTTAATGGTTAACTTAATTGTGACTCGGCTTGATTTCACTTCGGCCAGTAACTTTTGGAACTCTTGGGTTGATCAAGTTGACAATGCAAAGGATTTTCAAAATGTTATCTTATGCAGTATCGAGTTTAGTTATAATAAAACGGGCTTCAATAACTTAACAAACGCGATACAGGGTGATAAAGAGGAGTGTACAAAAGTGGCTTATCAAGCCGTAGGTTATGCTCAAATACACCTAAATAGTGTTGAATAACCCCTCCTTGTCAAATTCCATTGCGTTGATGAATAACTCTGCATAGCATGGTTGGCTTGAGCTGATACCCGAACCGTACTTGAAAATCATGTTAGTTGATGACGAATAAGGCTGTAAGTGATAACCAGCAGACGTTCCTCTTAAAAAAAGCCCCGAACAAGAGATGTTCGAGGCTGATTATTGTCGAGGCGATTTGTTATTTTATTTTCTCAATCAACGAATTATTGATATCTAAGATATCCTGCTCATTCAATGTACCCACAGCCAATTTAAGGTTTAGAACACTTAAAATGTAGTCGTAACGAGCATTTGCTAGGTTACGGTTAGAGTCATATAAACGGCGTGTAGAATCCAATACATCAACAATAGTACGAGTTCCTACATCAAATCCTGCTTCAGTCGCTTCTAAAGCTGATTGTGCAGAAAGAACAGATTGCTTATAGGCCTTTAATGCGCCAATGGAGGCATTAATGTTGTTGTTATAACCACGAACGGCTTTAACGACACTACGGTAAGTTGCTTCAAGATCTTCACTGGCTGCGACATAGGCAAATTGAGCCTGGCTTTCTAACGAACTGGTATTGCCACCTGAATAGATAGGTACCACTAGGTTGATTCCTGCCTTCAGATCGTTAGCATCATGATTTAGACCCGTGTTATTAATATAATCATAATCGGTATAACCGTATGAGGCATCAAAAGTCAGCGATGGAAGGTGGCCAGAGCTGGCTAACGAGATGTTATCTTTGGCGATATCTTGATTAATTCGCGCCGCTAACAGACTCAAGTTTTTCTGTTGAGCTTCATCAACAAGGGCTTGGCTTGAGCTTTCCGGAGTACGTGCTGAAAAACGTTTTGTATCTAATATACTTAATGTTTTATGCTCTTGTCCGGTAATTTCACGTAGGCCTTCATAACTGTTTACCAGTGCATTTTCAGACAGAATTTCATCCGCTAATACCCCATCATATTGCGCCTGAGCATCGTGGACATCAGTAATGGCAGAGAGACCAACATCAAAACGCTGTTTAGTTTGCTCTAGCTGGCGAGCAACGGAGGCTTTTTCTGCACGAACAAACTCTAAATTATCCATGGCACGCAGAACTTCAAAGTAGGCTTGAGCAACACGAAGAATAACGTCTTGTTGTTCAGCGGCGTAAGCAGAGTCAGACTGTCGCGCTGTTTTTTCTGCGGTGTCTAAACTGATCCAACTTGAACGTTGATACAACTCTTGCTGTAATGAGATACCAGCGTTAATAATATTATTTTCATTGGAGTCGTAATTTGAGCGGGTCATATTATAGCCCGCTGTTAAATTAATCTGTGGTAGCAATGAACTTTGAGTAGAGTTGATCGCTTCAAATGCAGCGTCTTTTTGCGCAGCTGCTCTTAGTAACTGTGGATCATTCTCTTTAGCTTGATTATAAATGTCGGCTAAGTTGTCGGCCATAGCTAGTTGAGTAAAGCTACCAAGAGCCATACTGATAACAAGAGGAAGCAATTTTTTCATGAGAGCTGTACCTGCATTTTGAGTATATTAATCATTAGTTAGTAGTAGAGTTTAACCTAACTCAGACATGAATTGCTTGAAAGATTACGTTTTTTTACGTTTTGATTGAACAATAATCAATCAAATTGGCTGTCAGAGATTAATAAAATGAAGCATTATCCATTCTAATTTATAGTTTGGGTGCTTCTGAGCGTAATAAGTTCATTTTCAAAAGGCACTATTCTTATGTTCGAACAGAAAAAGATGGAAAAAAAATCAGAAACCTTCAATAAACAAGATGTTGAAATTGTGTCAAAAAAATCACTGTTTAATGGTTTTTTTAGTATGGTGAAATACACATTTCGTCATCGCCTTTTTTCGGGAGGGTGGAGTCATAACATTGAAAGGGAGATGTTTGAGCGTGGACACGCCGCGGCACTGCTGCCATATGACCCTATACTGGATAGAGTGGTGTTAATTGAGCAGATCCGTGTAGGGGCACTTGAAGATAGATCGCCTTGGCAGTTTGAAATTATTGCAGGAATGATAGATAAAAATGAGTGCGCTGAAGAGGTGGTTCACCGTGAGAGTATGGAAGAAGCGGGGTTAACTGTGATATCGACCGAAAAAATCACAAGTTATTTTCCGTCATCAGGCGCTTGTTCTGAACGATTAGATCTGTTTGTTGGCATCGTTGATAGTCGTCAAGCTGGTGGTATACATGGCTTAGAAGAGGAAGGGGAAGATATTAAAGTTCATATTGTGAATAGAGAACTCGCTTACTCAATGTTGATTAGTGGTAAAATTGAGAATTCGGCCTCAATTATTGCATTGCAATGGTTGGAATTGAATAATTCACGTTTAAGATCACTGCATTCAAATTATGAATAAGAGACAATATCATGTCGATCTAGCGGATCTTATGCGGGTTTATGAAACCAATTACGCAAAGTTGAGTTCCTTGTTACCAAGAAGCAACAACGTAGATGATCAATGCTGTTATCAAGTTGAAAAACAGCGTTATCAGATAAAAATTATTGAAGTAACGGTTTATACAACTCTGATCGATATTTGGCAGGTTGAGGGTGATGCTCAATACCCCCTTCCAAAATTAACGGTAAGACTCTACCACGATGCTAAAGTAGCAGAAGTGTGTGCAGCCGAAAGTCTTTCCAGAGTGAAGCCTCGCTACCAATATCCAAATGTAAAAATGCTTCAAAAAGATGAAAAGCTGCAGTTGAATCGATTCTTAGGGGATTGGTTAACCTTCTGTCTTAAACGTGGTGTGACTGGAACACTGATAATTTAATATTTACAACAGGGTTATTGACGTTTTGCAACCTGATTTATTGCCATTAGAACATTCTGAAAATACAGTGTTATTTCAAGTAACGGATACCCATTTGTATGGTAATACAGATGGTGCGTTGCTTGGTGTAAGGACATTAGACAGCTTCCATGCTGTTGTTGACAGTATTGTTGAGTCAAATCTTAATTGCGATGCGATCTTAGCGACTGGTGATATCTCTCAAGATCATTCCACCCTCTCTTATCAACGATTTGCTGATGGGATCTCGGCAATTAATAGCCCTTGTTACTGGCTGCCAGGTAACCACGACTACAAACCAAGCATGGGGGCGGTATTACCTTCAGAGCAGATCAAACCAAGCACTCACGTATTACTGGGTGATAACTGGCAAATGATTCTGTTGGATAGTCAGGTTGAAGGGGTTCCTTATGGTGAACTGAGTCAATGGCAACTCGACCAACTTGATGAGCAACTGTCACAGTATCCTGAGCGTCATACTCTTGTATTGTTGCATCACCACCCGCTACCAGCCAACAGCGCTTGGCTTGATCATCATCAACTTCATAATAAAGATGAGTTGTGGTCAGTGCTTGCAAAGCATAACAATGTGAATGCCATCTTATGCGGACATATCCACCAAGCGCTAGATATTGAGATGAATGGTGTAAGAGTGATGGCAACACCCTCTACGTGTGTACAGTTCCTGCCTAATTCCAATGATTTTGCTGTAGATCAACAAGCTCCGGGTTGGCGACGATTAGAATTATTAGCCACGGGAAAAATAAAAAGTGATGTATTTCGATTAACTCATAACCACTTCCTGCCTAATTTAAACTCATCTGGGTATTAATAATTATGGCTGTGTTTAAACCCAGTATGCTTCTTTATATTCACGGCTTTAATAGCTCTCCCTTATCACACAAAGCTCAAGTGATGACCACATTCTGTCAACAACACCGTTCTGACATTCGAGTGGAGGTACCACGTCTACCTTGCTTTCCTCGTGATGCCGCATTCATGTTGAAAAGCATAGTGGAACAGCATAAAAATGATTATCATATTGGCTTGGTTGGCAGCTCGTTAGGGGGCTATTTGTCAACATGGCTTAATTCTCTCTATGGCTATAAAGCCGTGTTAGTGAATCCTGCGGTTCGTCCCTATGAGTTATTGGCTGATTATCTTGGCCCACAAGTTAACCCCTATACCGATGAAGAGTACCTACTTTCATCGCAGCATATTAATGAACTCCGTGAATTGGATGTTATTGAAATAGCGCAACCAGATGATTTTTGGTTGTTGCAACAACAAGATGATGAGGTATTGGATTACCGTCAAGCTGTCGCCAAATATGTTGGTGCAAAACAAACAGTTGAAGCGGGAGGAGACCATAGTTTTATTGACTTTGAGCGTTATCCTTCTCAAATAATCCAGTTTTTAAACCTTTGATAGGTTATCACAAATTGATAGTTTCCCAGCGTATGCGACTTGACATTGATTCGCCGCTTTCAGACTATGTAATCAAACTTTAAGTACCTTCAGAGATATGACAGAACAATATAATGCAGGAGCCATTGAGGTTCTAAATGGCCTTGAGCCAGTACGTCGCCGACCAGGCATGTACACCGATACCGTTCGACCTAACCACTTAGGTCAAGAGGTTATTGATAACAGTGTTGATGAAGCTTTAGCTGGCCACGCGAGTAAAGTTCAAGTCATATTGCATCCAGATCAATCCCTTGAAGTGATTGATGATGGGCGAGGCATGCCCGTCGATATCCACCCAGAAGAGAAGATGTCTGGTGTTGAGCTGATATTTTGTAAACTTCATGCTGGTGGTAAGTTCTCTGGAAAAAACTATCAGTTCTCTGGAGGCCTTCACGGTGTTGGTATCTCCGTGGTTAATGCGTTATCTAAACGTGTTGAAGTGACGGTTAGGCGCGGTGGTGAAGTTTATGAGATGGCATTTGAGAATGGTAATAAAGTCTCTGAGTTAGAGGTGACGGGCACATGTGGACGTCGAAATAAAGGGACTTCCGTTCACTTTTGGCCTGATGGCAGTTATTTTGACTCAGCGAATTTTTCAGTCTCTCGTTTAATTAACAACCTAAAGGCAAAAGCGGTATTATGCCCGGGTCTTGAAATCACCTTCAGTGACAAGGTTAACGGCAATGAGCATAAGTGGTTTTACGAAGATGGATTGAATGACTATCTTGCTGAAGGTGTAAAAGGATTTACATTACTGCCTGAAACACCTTTTACGGGTGTATTTAGCGGAAACAGCGAAGCGGCTGATTGGGCGGTGATTTGGTTACCTGAAGGGGGAGACTTAATCACTGAAAGTTACGTGAATCTGATCCCAACAGTACAAGGTGGTACTCATGTTAATGGAATGCGCCAAGGCCTATTAGATGCCATGCGCGAGTTTTGTGAGTTTAGAAGTTTATTGCCTCGCGGGGTGAAGTTAACCGCCGATGATATTTGGGAGCGTTGTGCCTATGTGTTATCGGTTAAAATGCAAGACCCACAGTTTGCAGGCCAGACCAAAGAACGCCTCTCTTCACGCCAGTGCGCTGCTTTTGTTTCAGGTGTCGTGAAAGATGCCTTCAGTTTGTGGTTGAATGAAAAACCGCAAATCGCTGAATTACTCGCTGAAAGTTGCATTGCTAACGCGCACCGTCGTATGCGTGCCAGCAAGAAAGTTGTACGTAAGAAGATTGCTTCCGGCCCTGCACTTCCGGGGAAATTAACCGACTGTTCAGTTCAAGATCTTAACCGTACAGAACTCTTCTTAGTGGAAGGGGACTCTGCGGGCGGTTCTGCAAAGCAGGCGAGAGATCGTGAGTTTCAGGCTGTGATGCCACTGCGCGGAAAAATCTTGAACACCTGGGAAGTCTCAGCGGATCAAGTGCTTGCCTCACAAGAAGTGCACGATATCTCAGTGGCATTAGGTATTGATCCAGACTCAGAAGATTTGAGCGGTCTGCGTTATGGTAAAGTCTGTATTCTTGCCGATGCGGACTCCGATGGGCTGCATATTGCGACATTATTGTGTGCTCTCTACTTGAAACACTTCAAGTCATTAGTGCGTGCTGGCCATGTCTATGTTGCTATGCCACCACTGTTTCGAATCGATTGCGGTAAAGAGGTTTTTTACGCTTTAGATGAATCGGAAAAAGAGGGGATCTTAGATCGCCTAACGAACAAACGTTCGAAAGTTAATGTTCAGCGATTCAAAGGACTGGGTGAGATGAACCCACTTCAACTGCGCGAAACGACCATGGATCCCAATACGCGTCGTTTGGTGCAGCTAACCATCGATGATGATGAAAAAACGGATGAGATGATGGATATGTTACTGGGGAAAAAACGCGCGGATGACCGCCGTACCTGGTTACAGTCTAAAGGCGACTTAGCCGACGTTTAACTAACAATTTTGTAAGCTACATAAGCTTGCATGTATCGATTACTGCTCAATCGTTTTATTGAGCAAGTAGAGAATGAATGGATTAAGTCAATGACCGATCTCTCTTTAGAAGGTGTAGAGCAGCTTCCACTGCGAACGTTTACCGAAGACGCCTATTTAAATTACTCCATGTACGTAATCATGGATCGCGCTTTACCTTATATCGGTGATGGCCTTAAACCGGTACAGCGTCGTATTATTTATGCGATGTCTGAGTTGGGTCTGTCTGCTAACGCAAAGTACAAAAAGTCAGCTCGTACCGTAGGTGATGTGTTAGGTAAATATCACCCTCACGGTGATTCAGCTTGTTATGAAGCGATGGTCTTAATGGCTCAGCCTTTCTCATACCGCTATCCATTAGTCGATGGACAAGGGAACTGGGGAGCGCCAGATGATCCTAAATCATTTGCTGCAATGCGTTACACCGAATCAAAGCTATCAAAGTTTGCAGATGTACTGTTAGGTGAGCTGGCACAGGGCACGGTAGAGTGGCAGCCAAATTTTGATGGCACCATGAACGAACCTGTTATGCTACCGGCCCGTCTGCCGCATATTCTGCTAAATGGCATTACAGGTATTGCAGTGGGCATGGCAACCGATATCCCACCTCACAATGTTCGTGAAGTGGCCAATGCAGCGATTCACTTGATAGATAATCCGAAAGCGGATCTCGAGCAGGTGATGGAGCATGTTAAGGGACCTGATTACCCAACCGAAGCTGAAATCATCTCTCCTGACACTGAACTTAAAAAGATTTATCGTACCGGTCGAGGCAGCATCAAAATGCGTGCCGTTTGGCACAAAGAGGGGACGGATGTTGTTATAACCGCGCTTCCTCATCAAGTGTCAGGCTCTAAACTGCTAGAACAAATTGCCAATCAGATGCGAGCTAAAAAGCTTCCAATGGTTGATGATTTGCGTGATGAATCTGATCATGAAAACCCGACTCGAATTGTTGTGGTACCCAAATCCAATCGAATTGATTGTGATCAGCTTATGAATCACCTATTTGCTTCAACTGAGCTTGAGAAAAGCTTCCGAGTAAATTTAAACATGATTGGCTTAGATGAACGTCCGCAGGTGAAGAACTTGGTGATGATTCTGAATGAGTGGATTGAGTTTCGTCGTGGAACAATTCGACGCCGTTTACAGCACCGTTTAGATAAAGTACTTGCTCGGTTACACATCTTGGATGGTTTGCTGGCTGCTTACCTGAATATCGATGAAGTGATAGAGATCATTCGAACTGAGGATAACCCTAAACAGGTATTCATGGACCGATTTGGTTTATCTGCGATTCAATCTGAAGCCATACTTGAGATTAAACTTCGTCAGTTAGCAAAACTGGAAGAGGTGAAAATCCGCGCTGAGCAAGATGAACTGGCGACTGAACGCGATAAACTTGAAAAGCTATTAGGCTCTGAGCGCCGCTTGAATACGTTAATGAAAAAAGAGATTCAAGCAGATGCCGACAAGTTCGGTGATGAGCGTCGCTCACCAATTATCGAGCGAGCAGAAGCGAAAGCGTTGACTGAACGAGATCTGATTCCAAGTGAAGCGATCACTGTTATTTTGTCTGAAAAAGGTTGGATTCGACATGCGAAAGGTCATGACGTCGATCCGGAAACACTGAATTATAAATCAGGTGATGAATATTTAGCGCACGCGAGGGGAAAGAGTAACTTCCCTGCGGTATTTATTGGCTCAAATGGCCGAAGCTATGCGTTAGAGTCTCACTCTCTTCCTTCAGCAAGAAGTCAAGGCGAGCCAATTACGGGGCGCTTAAATGTCACTGCTGATAGCTCTATACGTCAAGTGGTGATGGGCAGTGAAGAGCAAGCGTGGTTAATGGGCTCTGATGCGGGTTATGGGTTTGTGTGTAAAGGCAGTGACATGCTGTCAAAAAACAAGAGTGGTAAGGCGCTACTATCACTTCCTGAAAACTCAAACATTATGCCGCCAGAACAAATTGGGGATTTGAATCAAGATGAGATTCTTGCGATTACCAATGAAGGTCGGATGCTGCTGTTCCCAATTAAAGATTTACCTCAATTGGGTAAAGGGAAAGGGAATAAGATCATTAACATTCCTGCAGCGCGCTCTAAAGCGAGAGAGGAGTTTTTATCTCACCTGATCCCACTGCCTCAAGGTGCGACGGTTACTCTGTTTGCAGGTAAACGCAAGCTTGGGTTAAAAGTCAGCGATCTTGACAATTTCCGTGGTGAGCGTGGTCGACGAGGTAGCCTATTACCGAGAGGGTTACAGCGTGTGACTCGAATTGAAGTTGAACTAACTCATACAGAGACTGTTGAATCTCAAGAGTAACCGTTACCGGTTAAAGTTAGACTCAATAAATAAACAAAAAGCCCTCAATAATTTAATTGAGGGCTTTTTTAATTCTACCTTAGAAAGAGTATTACTCTTGGGTATCTTCTTCGATAGTGACCGATAACGTCATTTTTTCCCCGTCCCGAATGATGTCCATTGGCACGGTGGTTCCTGGCCTCAATGCAGAGACGATATCAAGAACGCTTTGTCTGCCCGTCACTTTTTTATTATCAATAGCAATCAATAGATCCTGAACATGAAATCCGGCTTTCTCGGCTGGACCATAAGGGGCCATACCCACAACCAATATGCCACTTATCTGTTCGGTATTCATTAAACGAGCCATAACTGGGTTAATATCTCGACCATCAATACCGATGTAACCACGGATTACGCGCCCATCCGCAATGATCTTCTTCATCACGGTATCAGCTAATTTATAGGGAATAGCAAAAGAGATGCCGTAAGTTTCTAGATCGGTGGCCTGTTGAAATGAGGCGGTATTAATACCAACCAGTTCGCCATTTGAGTTAACCAGAGCCCCGCCTGAATTACCTTGATTGATCGCTGCATCTGTTTGTATGAAGCTCTGTCTCCCCCATGAACTCAGCCCGTTTCGACCTGTCGCAGAGATGATTCCAAATGTAGTCGTTTGACCCAAGTTATAGGGGTTTCCTATGGCCAATACTACATCACCGATCTCAGCATTATAAGCAGGATTAAGTGGGATCACTGGGAGGTTACTGTCATTAATGCGAAGCAGAGCTAAATCAGTACGTTTATCTTTCCCGACTAGCTGAGCATTAAAGAATCGACCATCTTGTAGGGCAGCAATCACTTGATCAGCGTCAGCCACCACATGGTAGTTGGTAATGATGTAACCATTTTTGCTGACAATCACTCCTGAACCTAATCCTTGGGTATCCAGTTGCAATCGATCATCGTTACTGTATTGACGGCTGTATATATTAACGACGGCAGGAGCTGCTCGCCGCACCGCTGAGTTGTAGGAGTGGTGCGACTTTGTGGCGGCGACCTCTTCAGTGACCGTCACGCTATTACGTAGGTTTGGGATAGTGATAAGCAGCAATGCAGCCGTAACAATACCGATGACAATTGAACGGATTAAAAATGCCAAGTTATTTCCTCTAAACAGTTCAGATAAGGTGGAGTAGAGAGTCATTACGCCAGAGAAGAGAATAGCATTGAACAGAAGGGAAAAATAGTGAAGAGGGGGGACCTCTTCACTAACAAGGGGGTTAACGAACGACTAAGTAGAGAGTTTGTTCACCTCGTTGAATATTCAGTGCAAGAACACCTGGTTTCTCTTCGAGGACCTCCCTCAATTGCTTAAGGTTTTTGACTCGCTGTCTATTGATGCCAATAATAATATCACCGCTTTTCAGGCCATATTTTAGTGCTGCTGAGCCGTCTGCAACATTAGCTACTTTGACACCTTTTACTTGGTCGTCGTGGTTACTATTGACTAACTCAGCACCCGCTAACCCAGAGTGTAGTTTATCTGCTGCGGTTTTCTGCTCTTCAAGTGCCTGTAATACAACTGAGTATATTTGCTCTTTGCCATCACGGATAACACCAAGGGAAATGGTTTTTCCAGCTCCAAGAGTGGCAACTTTAGCTCTGAGTTCGCTAAATGTACGAATGCTCTTATTGTTGACAGATATAATGATATCACCGGCCTTTAAACCCGATTTTTCAGCCGCACTTTCTGGCATGACTTGGCTAACGAACGCACCATGGTTGGTTTTGTAACCAAACGCCTCAGCAAGCTCAGCCGTTAATTCACCGCCTTGTACCCCGAGTACCCCTCGTTTTACTTGGCCGTACTCGATAATCTGCTCTGAAAGATTTTTGACCATATTGGCTGGAATCGCAAAACCGATACCAACATTGCCACCATTTGGCCCTAGTATGGCAGTATTGATGCCGATTAACTCACCATTCAAATTCACTAGAGCGCCCCCGGAGTTACCACTATTAATGGCGGCATCGGTCTGAATGAAGTTTTCAAAGTTTTCTATGTTCAATCCACTTCTGCCAAGTGCAGAGATAATGCCGGAGGTAACAGTTTGGCCCAATCCGAAAGGGTTACCAATAGCTACCGCAAAATCGCCTACTCTTAGTTGGTTTGAGTCAGCTAATGTTATTTCCGTTAGTTTGGCTTCGCTTTTGATTTTAACAATGGCGATGTCTGACATCTCGTCTCCGCCAATCAATTCTGCCTCTTTTTCTCGGCCATCATGAAGTTGGATACGAATACTGTCCGCATTATTAATCACGTGAAAGTTAGTGACGATATATCCATTTTCAGCATCAATAATTACACCAGACCCTAACCCTCTAAATGGTCGCTCTTGAACCTGCTCTGATGGGAAGTTTGGACCGAAAAAGTCGCGAAATTGTTCAGGAAGTTGACGGGTTGATACTTGCTTTCCCTCTACTGCAATACTGACAACCGCCGGAGTAACGCCCTCAAGCATAGGAGCTAGGCTCGGTAATGATTGGCCACTGATCGTTAGGGGGAGAGAAGCGTAAGTGGAAATTGGACTAATAAGAGCGCTGATACTTAAGGTAACAGCGCTAAGGATTAGTAATGGTTTCTTCATTGAATCGATACTCCAAATGTTGATGCTTAAAACAAAACTTTGAATACTCAATTATGACAAAAAAAACATCGGTTGGTTCCGTTAGGAAGCCGTGGCGCTTTGAGGCTTCTCTTTATAAGTGGTTTTAATCTCGTCTTTTAGTAGACCCGTTGCACCTTTAGCGTAATCTTTTGGTTGGTTCTGTTCATCAGTACTTTCGGTTTCGTCGCCCGATGTTTTTGACATATCTTCAATCTGTTCTGAAAAAGGATTGTCTTGTTGAGGTAAATTTGGCATCAGTTCTGACGAGGTTGTTGCCATGTGTTGATACAGTTTAGCGAAATCTTTAGATAAGGTATCTAACAGGCCTGCACTGGATGCAAAATGGTCGACAAGCTCCTGACGATACTGCTCTAACTCATATTGAGATTTCTCGAGTTCTTTTTGCAGATCTTTTTGCTGTTTAAACTGCGGGTGAGTAAAACGGGCAATCAGAAAGCCAACGCCAACACCGACAAGCAAAAATACAAATCCATAAGTTAAAGCCATAAATACTCCTTAAATTTGAGTCTGAATCTTTCGTTCATTAAGTTTACTTTCTTACTATACCATGCTCTTTCCATTGCATGGTACTATCAAAACAGGAACCAAGTAAGAATCAATGTAACCTAGAGAAGTGTGGTAGGCATGACGCCAATAGAAAAGTATCAAATTGATTTAACAACAAATGATTTTCAGTACGATGCGGCGCAAGAGCATGCCGTTCAATGTTTAAATGATCTTTACCTGCGTGTTGAGCAGTTACAAACCAGTCCCCTTAGTGGGAGTACAGCACCCTCTCAAGGTTTATTATCCCGACTGTTTAAAAAGAAAACCGCCACAACAACCGTAGAGCCCCTTCAAGGCCTCTACTTTTGGGGGGGAGTCGGACGTGGCAAAACCTATTTAGTGGATACCTTTTACGAGAGCTTAACCAGCGACCGTAAAATGCGTGTGCATTTCCATCGTTTTATGCAGCGGGTCCATGATGAGTTAACGGCGCTTGAGTATCAGTCGGATCCGTTACTATTGGTTGCAGACAAGTTTAAATCTGAAGCGGATATTATCTGTTTTGATGAGTTTTTCGTATCAGACATTACTGATGCGATGATATTAGGAACGCTTTTTGAAGCGCTGTTTGCCCGGGGAATCACCTTAGTCGCCACCTCTAATATTCCACCACATGATCTGTATAAAAATGGTTTGCAAAGAGCCCGCTTTCTCCCGGCAATAAAGTTGATTGAACAATATTGTGATGTCGTGAATGTCGACAGTGGTATTGATTACCGTCTTCGTACCTTAGAGCAGGCTGAGATTTATCACTACCCACTGGATGAGCAGGCGTCAAAAAATATCAATACATACTTTGAGCAGCTCTCATTTGAACCAAGGAATTATCAGCAGAAAATTGAAATTAATCACCGACAGTTACCTTGCTTAGCCGAGTCTGATGGAGTGGTTCATTTTAATTTTGAACAATTATGTCAAAGTGCGCGCAGTCAGAAAGATTACATTGAGCTTTCGCGAATCTATCATACGGTTCTGCTCTCTGATGTTACGATGATGAGTCGAGATTCGGATGATGCTGCAAGGCGCTTTATTGCAATGGTTGATGAGTTCTATGAACGTAATGTAACACTGATTATCTCAGCGGAAGTTGCACTGGAATCTCTCTACTCACAGGGCTCACTAGAGTTTGAATTTAAACGCTGCCAGTCACGTTTGATTGAGATGCAGAGTCATGAGTACCTCGGCAAGGACCATCTTCCTTAATAATGTAGAGATTGGTAATAGAAGCAAAAATGGCGTTAATTACTCTGTTTTTGCTTCAAATAGAGAAAAGTGGCTTTTTTTTCAGAAAATAGGTGATTTTTTCGTTCTGCTTCTCTATAATCCTGCGACCCACCGTTACTGTAATGGCAATTTGCCAGAGTGCCAACCACTCGAAGGGGTGATGACTGGGCTCAAAAACAGTGAGTTCATGCAATAGCATGTTCTTAAAGTGAACTATTTTAATACGGGTATTTTTAGCATGAAAACTTTCGTTGCTAAACCAGAAAGCGTAAAACGCGACTGGTATGTTGTTGACGCTGAGGGTAAAACTCTTGGCCGTATCGCAACTGAAATTGCATCTCGCCTACGTGGCAAACATAAACCTGAATACACTCCTCACGTAGATACTGGTGATTACATCATCGTTATCAATGCTGAGAAAGTGACGGTAACTGGTAACAAAGCTGCTGGTAAAATTTACTACAGCCATACTGAGTTCCCAGGCGGACTAAAATCAATTTCTTTCGAGAAACTGATTCAACGTAAGCCAGAAATGGTTATCGAACACGCGGTTAAAGGTATGCTTCCACGTGGTCCTCTAGGCCGTGCTATGTACCGTAAACTTAAAGTTTACGCGGGCGCTGAGCATAACCATACTGCTCAACAACCACAAGTACTAGACATCTAAGGGGATTATTGCAATGGCAGAGAATCAATATTACGGCACTGGTCGCCGTAAAAGTTCAGCAGCTCGTGTTTTCATGAAACCGGGTACTGGCAACATCGTAATCAACAAGCGTAGCCTTGACGTTTACTTTGGTCGTCCAACAGCACGTATGGTTGTTAACCAACCACTTGAGCTAGTTGAAATGACTGAGAAACTAGACCTATTCATCACTGTTAAAGGTGGTGGTATTTCTGGTCAAGCTGGTGCGATCCGTCACGGTATCACACGCGCTCTTATGGAATATGATGAATCTCTACGTCCTGTTCTACGTGCCGCTGGCTATGTTACGCGTGACGCTCGTTGCGTTGAACGTAAGAAAGTTGGTCTACGTAAAGCACGTCGTAAACCACAATTCTCAAAGCGTTAATTTTACGCGCCAGTTTACTGGTTTTATTGTGGAAAAAGCTCAGCATATGCTGGGCTTTTTTATATCTGTAAAATAGATAGTTGTTAACGTCCCTCCTCATAAGCACTTCAAATAGCCTTAATTATTGTTAATGAAATGTTACCCCATGCTTGGTAACAATGCCCCTTGAAATAAAAAGGCCATATATCTCACAAATGTTGCAAAAAAGTAGCTTTATCTTGTCATAAAGTGAGCTTTTCTTTATCATTTAGCGGTTGTGAAGTGACGACACCAAATGCGTCCCAATTTTGTTCACTCAGAAGCCATCATCTTGATTTCTGTGTAACCGTACCCTTGGGCATTGGTCGTAACTTATAAAATGGAAATAATAAAAATAACGCGAAAGCGATAGTGGAGAATGTGGATGAGCAATGCGCCAGTGAATAACGGTCGACGCCGCTTCCTGACCGCAACGACAGCTGTTGTTGGGGGGCTAGGTGCAGTAGGTGTAGCTGTTCCTTTTATTAAATCATGGAATCCGAGTGAAAGAGCTAAGGCTGCTGGCGCTCCGGTTGAAGTGGATGTTAGTAAAATTGAAGATGGTCAAATGGTTCGCGTTGAGTGGCGTGGTAAACCAGTATGGGTTGTTCGTCGCAGCCAAGCCATTTTAGATGTTTTAGATGGTCTTGGTGATCAGTTGCGTGACCCTGAGTCAGGTGAACCTCAACAGCCAGACTATGCACAAAATCAGTATCGATCTTTGAAACCAGAAATCTTTCTTGCAGTAGGTATCTGTACGCATCTAGGTTGTTCTCCTACTTATCTACCTGACAGTTTTAGTGAGCAGGTTGAAGGTGTTAGTTCTGGTTTCTTCTGCCCATGTCACGGTTCTAAATTTGATATGGCAGGTCGTGTATTCCAAGGCGTACCTGCTCCATTGAATCTAGTTATCCCGCCGCATCAATATTTGAGTGATACTCGAATTATTATCGGCTCAGATGGAGGAGATGCATAATGGAAGCATTACTCGGCTGGATTGAAAAACGTATACCTATGATGAATGCTTATAAAAAGCATTTGTCTGAGTACCCAATGCCAAAGACGTTTAACTTTTGGTATTTCTTCGGTTCTTTAGCGATGTTGGTGCTGGTCAACCAAATTCTAACTGGCATCTGGCTTACAATGAACTATGTACCGTCTGGCGAAGCGGCTTTTGCTTCGGTTGAATACATCATGCGTGATGTTGAGTACGGCTGGTTACTGCGTTATATGCACTCTACAGGCGCTTCGGCATTCTTTGTTGTTGTTTATCTGCATATGTATCGTGGCCTTATCTATGGCTCGTACCAGAAGCCTCGTGAATTGTTATGGCTCTTTGGTATGTTAATCTTCCTTGTGTTGATGGCTGAAGCATTCATGGGATATCTACTGCCATGGGGCCAGATGTCTTACTGGGGCGCTCAGGTAATTATCTCACTATTTGGTGCGATTCCGTTTATTGGCGATGATTTAACATTGTGGATCCGTGGTGATTACGTTATTTCAGGCGCGACACTAAATCGATTCTTTGCTTTGCATGTAATTGCTCTGCCTATCGTACTATTGCTCCTCGTGGTTTTACACGTATTAGCACTGCATGAAGTGGGTTCAAATAACCCAGATGGTATCGAAACCAAGCTACCAAAAGGCAGCCAAGGTGATGACTACCAGACACAATTCAAGTTCCATGAAGATTACACCAAGAAGTATGACATCATTGACTCTATTCCTTTCCATCCATATGGAACGGTAAAAGATATGGTGGGTATTGCTGGTTTCTTATTCCTGTTCTGTTATGTGTTGTTCTTTAATCCTGAAATGGGTGGTTACTTCTTAGAAGGGCCAAACTTTGAAGCGGCGAACTCACTGAAAACACCAGAGCATATTGCTCCAGTATGGTACTTCACACCATTCTATGCCATCTTGCGTGCGGTTCCTGATAAGTTATTAGGTGTTGTAGCAATGGGTGCGTCGATTGTTCTTCTGTTCTTATTGCCTTGGTTGGACCGTTGTAAAGTGCGTTCGTACCGTTATCGCAGTAAGATCCATCTGTTTAATATTGCTCAATTTACGATTAGCTTTATTATCCTAGGTGTATTAGGAACTCTTCCTGCTACTGGTTTGTACACGATTTTAGCTCAGATATTCAGTCTCTGTTATTTCATGTTCTTCGTGCTGTTATTTTTCTATAGCAAAAACGAAAAAACACAACCACTACCAACAAGGGTGACTTATAAATGAAAAAGTTGATTGTAATACTTTTTACTTTGCTGCCATCTCTTGTAATGGCGGCCGGTAGTAATGTTGCTCTAGATAAAGCAAACAATGATTTAACCGACAAAGCATCGCTGCAAAATGGTGCTAAGTTATTTGTAAACTACTGTTTAGCTTGTCACTCAGCACAGTATCAACGTTATAATCGTGTTGCCAAAGATCTGGGCATTCCTGAAGATCTGATGATGGAAAACATGGTGTTTGATCCTGATGCTAAGATCGGTGACCTCATGGTCAGTGCGCTTCCTCAAGAAGAAGCGGCTAAATGGTTCGGTGCTCCACCGCCGGATCTGACTATGGTTGCCCGAGTACGTGGAACGGATTGGTTATACACTTATCTTCGTTCTTTTTATGTTGATGCGAGTCGTCCATTTGGTGTGAACAATACTGTTTTCCCAAGTGTGGGGATGCCACATGTACTTGAAGAGTTGCAAGGTGTTCCAACGGCTGTTTATGAAACAGAGATGGTCGATGACGTTGAGCATAAAGTGATTGTTGATATCACCACTGACGGTTCAGGTGAATTAAGTGGCGGCGAATATGACAAAGCGGTTCTCGATCTTGTTAACTTCTTAGAATATTCCGGTGACCCTAGTAAACTTGAGCGTCAAAGCATTGGTTGGTGGGTAATGGGCTTCTTAGTAATATTTGCAATAGTTTCTGTGTTGTTGAAGAAAGAATATTGGCGAGATGTCCACTAATCGTGCTATCCTAATGCGCTATTAGTTATGCAATGGAGGCTATTATGCCTCCATTTCTTTTTTAAATATCCGTATATACTGGAGGCCCAATGGCTGTTGCTGTTAATAAACGCTCGGTTATGATCTTATTTTCGGACGCGTCTGATATTTATAGTCATCAAGTTCGTATCGTGCTTGCCGAAAAGGGTGTAAGCGTTGATATTGAATTGGTAGATCCAAGTAAGCTACCTGCTGAATTAGTTGAGTTAAACCCGTATAAAACGGTTCCGACTCTAGTGGATCGTGAGTTAGCTTTATATAACTCAAACATCATTATGGAATACTTAGATGAGCGTTTCCCTCATCCACCATTAATGCCTGTTTACCCAGTAGCTCGTGGTAATAGTCGTTTAATGATGTACCGTGTTGAACATAACTGGTACTCATTGGCTGAAAAAATCATGAAAGGTGCAATTAACGAGGCTGAAGCGGCTCGTATTAAACTTCGTGATGATCTATTAGCACTTGCCCCTGTTTTTGCTGAGTATAAGTACTTCATGAGTGAAGAATTTAGCTTAGTAGATTGCTATTTAGCGCCACTATTATGGCGCTTACCAGCAATGGGCATCGAATTAACAGGTCCTGGTTCAAAAGAGTTAAAAATTTACATGAGCCGTGTTTTTGAACGTGATTCCTTCTTAGCGTCTTTGACTGAGATTGAACGTGAGATTCATTTGGCTATTCGTTAATGAGCAGTTCGGAAATGACACCTCGTCGTCCCTACTTGGTACGTGCATTTTATGAGTGGATCGTTGATAACGAATTAACCCCTCATTTAGTCGTTGATGCAATGCTAGTCGGGGTTCGAGTTCCTATGGAATTCGTTAAAGATGGACAGATCATCTTAAACTTAGCGCCTCATGCAGTTGGAAATTTAGAGATTGGTAATGAAGCGATCACTTTTAGTGCACGTTTTAGTGGTCAACCTCACTCAATTATTGTTCCTATGTATGCCGTCGAGGCAATTTATGCTCGTGAAAATGGCGCTGGTACAATGTTTGAGCCTGAAAATGCTTATTCAATTGAGCAACTTAGTGAGCAGGTTGTTGAAGACGAGAGTGATAAAGAACCATTGTTAAGCAGTGTTAGTCAATCAACCAACAGTGAACAAGATAAACCGTCAGAGCCAAATCGTCCGACAGGCAAACCGAGTTTACGAGTGATTAAGTAACCTGAGACATATAAAAAAGCAGCGATTGATTCGCTGCTTTTTTTTGTCTTGATAATGGATGCCAGAAGTAAGTTTACTCGCCGTAATCAAACGCCTTCACTACGCTTTTAACCCCTTTTATATTCCGGGCTACGTTAGTGGCAAGATCACCCTGTTCAGGGGTAACCAATCCAATCAAGTAAACATGACCATTTTCAGTGATTACCTTTATATTGATACTATTAAGTTCGCCCTCAGTTAACAGCGCCGATTTAACTTTAGTGGTGATCCATGTGTCATTATTGACTTCAGTAAAGGTGAGGGGCTCACGAACTTCAATTTTATTATAGAGAACTTTGACTCCATCAAGTGCTTGAATTTGATCATTCAGCTGCTGTTTCAAAGCTTCGGTTTTGGCTTGTCCAATTAACAGGGTACGTCCATTGTAAACATTAGCACTAATGCGAGTATTGAAACGGTAAGGATCCTTGTTGGCCAGACCGGTAATTTCAAACTCTAAATCTTTCTCTTTTAACATTAGAGATGGGGAGCGCTCATCAGTAATAACCACAGCGGTAGTTGCTGCTCCGGCAATAAATAGCCCAGCACACCCTTGCAGTGATAGGACGACAAACAGTAATGAGGTTAGCTTAATCGATTTCATATTTACTCTTCATGTTGTGGAAACAGCACTTGATCAATGAGGTCACATAAGCAGTGTAGAGTGACAAGGTGAACTTCCTGAATTCTTGCCACTCGCTGAGATGGAATGCGTATCTCTACGTCAGACTCACCTAACAATCCCGCCATGACGCCGCCATCTTTTCCGGTTAGTGCGATGATAGTCATATCGCGGCTAACCGCTGCTTCCATTGCTTTAATAATGTCTTGGCTATTACCACTGGTTGAAATGACTAACAAAATATCGCCAGCTTGACCAAAAGCTCTCACCTGTTTGGCGAAAATCTCATTATAGTGATAATCATTGGCGACAGCAGTTAGCGTGGTTGAGTCAGCAGTTAGGGCTAAAGCGGGTAGACTCGGACGCTCGGTTTCGAATCGATTAAGTAAACAGGAGACAAACTGTTGTGCATTAGATGCGGAGCCGCCATTACCGCAGCACAGTATTTTATTGCCATTTAATAGGCTAGATACCATCGCTTGAGCGGCATTAGTGATAGCATCTGGTAATGCTTCTGCGGCTTCAATCTGAATTTGAATACTCTCTTTAAAACTGTCTCTAATGCTCTCTAGCATTGCTTACCCTTCAACGATTGCGTTTTTAATCCAATTAATGTCATTACCCTGATCATGGATGGCAATAACATCAAATCTGAATGATGCATGCTCAATAGAGATTCGGTTCTGTTTTAACCAATAAAAAGCAGCTTTTTTTACTCTTTGCTGTTTTTTCCAGTGAACCATCTCTTCTGCTGAGCCATAGCGTCTATTATCTCGATACTTTACTTCAATAAATACGATGGTATCGGAGTCTTTCATGATGAGATCCAATTCACCCATTTTACATATAAAGTTATGAGCAATAAAAGTTAAATTGTGGCGAAGCAGAAAATGCTTTGCCACTGATTCATAATGATTCCCTTTGTCACGTTTAGTCAGTAACGCCATGCTGATTCCAGCTTATTTGACGTTGAATAACACATTGACTGTCGATACTTAATGTTCCTGTTTTTCCTTCGGCACTGTATCCTTCGATTACTTTCATTTGTGGAAGTTCAGAAATTAACTGATAAGCATCCATTCCTAGAGCGTGAAGACGTGTTTCTGTTTTGTTGCTCTTAGGCCAGATCTTCTCAAACTTGGCCTTAAAGGCGGTATCCCCATCGACTAAAAATGGAATGTCACTAAACTCGACACCTTGAAGCTCAGACAATTGTTGTTGAGTACCGTTATTACTGCGTGAGCTTGCATATAGTTTAGGCGCTGCAACCCCTGGATTAATTGCGACTTCAATGAAGGGTTTTAATAAAGTCAATTCAGCACTAGTGGCAACCATGTAGACTGCGTCAATATCACGACGACTTCTCGCTTCATGTTTTATGTCCATATTAAGCAGCTGTGCCATCTGTTTGATCCGGCGTTCACTGGCCGATAACCCAAAAACCTCATTAACCTGGCGCTGCAGTTCTGAACGTTTACCAAAAAAATGTACATCAGGTTGTTCTGAGGTCAGCTGTTGCCATTTATCGGTAAAGGCTTGAGCAAGACGATCACCATATTTCCCTTTTGGAGCAAGGAAAAGAGGATGTTTATGACCCTTTTCAAATAGGTGTTCTGCGGCTTGCTCAACCTCTTGTTCTGGCGATAAGGTGAAATAACAACTGTTGTTTGCAGGGTTGATCTCATCTGGAATATTAAGCGCTAGCTGAGCGATAATGCCTCGGTTTAAATCTTGGAATTCTATTATTTCCGACTTTATCAGTGGGCCTACCACAAATTGCGTTTTATCCGCTTCAAGCTGTACAACAATATCATCCATCTTCACCTCATTGGTATCAATTACCTTAAAGTGAACAATTGCGTCTCTTTTACTGTCATCAAACATCGCATTAATAAAGCCATCTCTTACTCTTATCCCTTGTGGGCCAAATCGACCTGTTAAAGGAAGCAGCAGAGCAACATTTTCTGGTTGAATGATCTCAAGGGCTAGAATGTCTTGAATTTGTTGCGGTGGATAGACGTTTGCAGGATGAGTTGGGTGCTCACTGAACCATCTTTTTAACGATGACTGCAGTAGCATAGGTCTATCTTTTAACGTGTTTAGCTGCTGAGAGAGTGATAACCAGCCAGACAGTATAACTTCGTCATTTTTGATGGGTAAAGAGTCGGTTTCAACCAGATTAAGCGCAGAAACATGCTGCCAAACAGATGCCCAGAGTTCGCTGGTTCGCTCTTCACTTTTTGTATATCGAGCCAATTCAATGAGATCGCGACTGGCTTCAAGATAATCAGCAGTGAACAGATGCAGTTCATGACGAAGTTCATAATAGCGCTGCCACTGAGCCGCTTCTAATTGCCAGAATGGCTGAAAATCGAGCCGTTGCAGAGCTGAGAGGTAGTCAGATTGATTTCGTCTCAATTCAGCACGGGCAAGTTGCCACTCTGCGATTTGGCTGTGTGTCAGTGACTGAGTGACTAATCGGCCAATCAACAGTTCTGCTTGACGTTGATCATCCGCTGCTACCGCAGATTTTAATGCTAATATTAGCCAGTCACTCTGAGTGACGCCTTGGCTATTATCCGCTTTAAGGATATAAGCTGCTGACGATTCCGTTGGTGATGAGGTAATATCTGCACCTCTAGGTGCTTTAGTCGATGTTGTTGTACACGCTGCCAATGCAATTGCAAAGGCTACAGGGGTGATTAGTCGTGATACACTCTTACACTTGTGAGTTATTTTCGCCATGAGCTCAATTTAGTTGTCCTATAGAATTCCCCCTATGATAATCGCAGAAGAGATTGTAAACAAATGACTGATCAGAATTCATTCGTGCCAGGTGTCGCAACTTTGTACATTGTCCCCACTCCTATTGGTAATTTAGGAGATATTACCCAACGTGCTATTGAGGTGCTTAAAGGGGTAGATTTCATTGCGGCTGAAGATACAAGACATACTGGTAAGTTATTGTCTCACTTCATGATTTCAACTAAAACCTTTGCACTTCATGACCATAACGAACAGCACAAAGCGGACATGGTCATTGAACGGTTACAGCAAGGACAAAATATAGCACTTGTCTCAGATGCTGGAACGCCATTAATTAGTGACCCAGGGTATCATTTAGTGAACCGATGTCGTCAAGCGGGCGTCAATGTTGTTCCTTTACCTGGTGCGTGCGCTGTGATTACGGCGTTAAGTGCCTCTGGCCTGCCCTCTGACCGGTTCAGTTTTGAAGGTTTTTTACCTGCAAAAAGCAAAGGACGCCGGGATAAGATTGAACAGATTATGCAAGCGGAAAGAACCTGCATTTTTTACGAATCACCACATCGAATCATGGATTCCTTAGAAGATATGCTAGTGGTGCTAGGGCCTGAGCGACATGTGGTATTAGCAAGAGAGATCACTAAAACATTCGAAACCTTCCACGGTGCTCCTTTAGGTGAGTTAATTGAGTGGATCAAAGAGGATGATAACCGTAAGCGCGGTGAGATGGTGATACTCATTCACGGGTACCGAGCACCAGAAACAGATACAATTGCACGAGAAGCAACAAGAACATTAGAAATTTTAGTGAAAGAGTTGCCGCTCAAAAAAGCAGCAGCAATAGCAGCCGAAATTCATGGTGAGAAGAAAAATGCACTCTATAAGTGGGGATTAGAGCACTTAAGTTAATTTTTACTGGTAACTTCTATTCGGCTCTTATACAATCCGCGACGGAATTGACTGGGTAGCCGCTGCTTCATTGATGTCCTTTGGGAGACTGATGGAGGGGAGGAAAGTCCGGGCTCCATAGAGCAGGGTGCCAGGTAACGCCTGGGAAGCGAAAGCTTACGACAAGTGCAGCAGAGAGAAGACCGCCGATGGCTTGTTTACAAGCACAGGTAAGGCTGAAAGGGTGCGGTAAGAGCGCACCGTGCGGCTAGTAATAGTTCGTAGCAGGGTAAACTCCACCCGGAGCAAGACCAAATAGGCTTTCACATAGCGCGGCTCGCGTTTGGAGGCGGGTAGGTTGCTTGAGCCAGTGAGCGATTGCTGGCCTAGACGAATGGCTACTACCGCGAAAGCGGAACAGAACCCGGCTTATAGGTCAATTCCACTAATTAAACAGGCAAAGCCCATCATAAAGCACCTTTTATTAGGATGATTTATGATGGGCTTTTCTCTTTCTACAGATATTTAGTTCTTCCTAGCAATATAAACAAGTGAAACACTTTTTAATTGGATTCAGCAAGACTGGATCAGGTAGAATGATTTACTGGGCGAATAATTCACACACCAATGACAAAACCGCGGTGTAGCTGTTTTACATTAGAATTTTCGAACCATGGCAATCCACTCTTTTTATTATGTATATATGGCGATAAATACTAACTATGTCTGAACAATTTCAACACGTATCAGTGTTACTACAAGAATCCATTGATGGCTTAGCGCTTAAACCTAATGGAATATATATTGATGGTACGTTTGGGCGAGGTGGGCACAGTCGTCAGATCTTGTCTCAGCTAGGTGAGCAAGGACGTTTATATGGCATCGATAGAGACCCTCAAGCGATTGCTGAAGCGCAAACCATAACCGATCCTCGTTTCTCAATTATCCACGGACCTTTTTCAGGCATTGCCGAGTATGTTGAATCATTAGATCTGGTTGGAAAAATAGATGGTGTTTTGCTTGATCTCGGTGTCTCTTCTCCTCAGCTTGATGATGCAGAACGTGGTTTCAGCTTTATGAAAGATGGCCCGTTGGACATGAGAATGGATCCCACGTCAGGTATCCCTGCTTCTGAGTGGCTATTAACGGCAGAATTAGATGACATTACTTGGGTATTGAGAGAGTTTGGTGAAGAGAAACATGCACGACGTATTGCAAAAGCGATTGTTGCACACCGTGATGATGAAGAGAAAGAGCCGCTAACACGTACGAATCAGCTTGCTAATCTTATCTCGAATGCAGCGCCAAAGAGTTTTAAAGAGAAAAAACACCCTGCGACTCGCAGTTTCCAAGCGATCAGAATCTATATTAATAGTGAGCTGGAAGAGATTGAAAAAGCATTGAATGGAGCCCTGTCAATTCTGGCTCAGGATGGACGTCTTTCGGTCATCAGTTTCCACTCGCTTGAAGATCGTATGGTGAAACGGTTTATTCGTAAGCAGAGCCAAGGGCCACAGGTTCCTCATGGTTTGCCATTAACAGAAGATCAAATAAAAGCATTAGGCAGTGCGTCGATGAAAGCGATTGGCAAAGCGATCAAACCGTCCACCGATGAAGTGGATGGAAATGCTCGTTCACGCAGTTCTATTTTACGAGTCGCAGCTCGCCTATGAGCAGTGATAAAAACCAGTTAGCGAGCGTCATATTACGAGACCTATTTGGGATAGGGCGCTTTCAGCTCATCTTGCTTATTACTATTTTCATTAGTGCGATAGGGGTGGTTTTGGTGACGCACAGCACCAGACAGTTGGTTGTAGAGCGCAATAATCTCTATCAAGATAAAGATCATCTTGACAGTGAGTGGCGTAATCTCATTCTAGAGGAGACGGCGTTATCAGAACACAGTAGGGTTCAGCAACGCTCTATTGAAGAGTTAAACATGAAACGCCCAGATTCTGATAAAGAGGTCATCGTTAACTTCGAATGAAAATGTTGAAAAAAAAGCAGAAAAAAAATAGTAATAAACGTATTACCAAAGCGCCCCCGACTCTTATTCAGTGGCGCTTTGGTGTTATCGTTTTCTTTATTTTTTTAGCCATGGCAATCCTAATAGCTCGAGCGGGTTATATTCAAGTGATTGAGCCTGACTCCCTGATCCAGCAGGGGGATATGCGCTCGATTCGCGTCAAAGCCCTCCCTTCTGCCCGTGGCATTATTTCTGATCGAAACAATGAACAGTTAGCGGTGAGTGTGCCAGTTCAGGCAGTATGGGCCGATCCTGTGACTATCTACAAAAATGGTGGTTTAGCGGAGCTTCAGCGTTGGTATGCATTAGCCGATGTGCTTGGTATCAAACGACAGGATCTGATCACCAAGATTGAAAAAAATAAAAAAAGACGTTTTGTCTATCTTCAGCGTCAAGTCAGCCCTGCGATGTCAGCGTATATCAAAAAATTAAAGCTGTCTGGTATTGGGCTTAAAGATGAATCTCGTCGCTACTACCCAAGTGGTGAGATCAGTGCTCACGTTATTGGTGTGACTGGTATTGATGGGCACGGTTTAGAGGGCGTTGAGCGCAGTTATGATGGTTGGGTTACCGGTGAGCCAGGCAGAAGAACAGTACGAAAAGATCGTTATGGACGTGTGGTCGAGAATATCTCTTTAAAAAAACGTGAGGAGGGGAAACCTCTTACTCTGAGTATTGATCAACGCTTACAAGCTATCTCATATCGAGCAATTAAACAGGCGGTTGCGGATCATCGAGCCATGTCAGGGTCTGTCATTATTATTGATGTGCACACGGGGGAAGTGTTGACTATGGTGAATGCCCCCTCATATAACCCGAATAATCGTAATGAATTACAAAGCTTTAGAATGAGAAATCGCACCATTACGGATTCAATGGAGCCAGGGTCGACGGTCAAACCTTTTGTGGTTCTGTCCGCATTAGAAACCCAAACGGCTAACTTAAATACGATTATCGATACGGGTAATGGCATCATGCAATTGGGTGGAAGCCGTGTCCGAGATAGTGTCAAGATTGGCAAAGCGGATCTGACTACGATCCTTAAGAAATCGAGCAATATTGGGGTCGCTACGCTTGCGCTTAATATGCCATTGCAAGATATCTTAGCGACTTATAATGCGATGGGATTAGGTGAAGATTCAGGGTTGAGCCTTATTGGTGAAGCGAGCGGTATTTTCCCAAATCGCCGCCGTTGGTCAAAATTTGAAATAGCAACCTTGGCGTTTGGTTATGGACTGTCCGTGACCCCTATACAACTGGCGCACGCATATGCCACGTTAGGTGCTCATGGTCAGCTTAGGCCGCTCTCGATTCTAAAAGTGACGGGTGATATCCCTGGAAAACAGGTGGTTGATGCGGACAATGCACGTGCTGTTCTCAATATGTTAGAAACCGTGACTCAAAAAGGCGGAACCGCAACAAAAGCGGCGGTTCCGGGTTACCGCGTTGCAGCAAAAACAGGGACATCAAGAAAAGCGGCTAAAGGCGGTTACAGTGATGAGTATATGACCATTACCGCGGGTGTGGCTCCGGTAAGTGATCCTCAGATTGCGTTGGTTGTGGTGATTAATGAGCCTCAAGGTGATCAATATTATGCCGGTCAAGTGGCAGCCCCTGTTTTTAGTGAAGTACTAAAGAGTGCGTTACAGATTTTAAATATAGCGCCAGATGAAAAGAGTGTTCAGCACCTAGATATCGTCAATACAAGAGAGTAAACATGCCGACTATAACGTTAAAAGAACTGCTTTCTCCTTGGGTAGCAGTAACCGATTTAAGTCAAATTTCAGCATTGAGCGTTGATAGCAGAGCGGTATCGAATGGCTGCCTTTTTGTCGCCATTAAAGGGCACGCTCTGGATGGACGCAACTTCATCTCTGCAGCAATTAAAGCTGGGGCGATTGCGGTTATTGCTGATGCTGATGAGCTGCACGTTAATGGCACGACTGCAGTTCAAGATGGCGTGCCGATTATCTATATGGATCACATTGCCAGAATACTATCAGCGTTAGCTGGCCGTTTTTATCAGGCAGCTGATCGTAAAATGACATTGGTCGGTATTACGGGGACCAATGGTAAAACCACCATCTCACAGATTATCGCTCAGTGGGCAACTCTGCTAGGTCAACGTGCTGGCGTGATGGGCACCACAGGAAATGGATTACTTGAAAGCCTAACTCCTGCAAAAAATACCACAGGTAATGCCATTGAAATACAGAAAACTCTGTTTGAGTTGGAGCAGATGGGCGCGCAGTTAACGGCGTTAGAGGTCTCATCACACGGCTTAGTGCAAGGCCGGGTTAAGGCGTTGGATTTTTCTGCCGCTGTATTTACTAATTTAAGCCGAGATCATCTTGATTACCATGGGGATATGGAGCAGTACGGTCTAGCAAAGAAAGGGCTGTTTACCGAACATCAATGTTCCGCTGCGATAATTAATGCCGATGATCCTGTGGGCTATCAGTGGTTGACTGAGTTACCTCAGGCTGTGGCGGTTTCGGTTGAGCAACGGGATCTCTCTGAGTTAAAGGGAGAAAAGTTGTGGGCAACCTCGGTGCAATACTCGACAAAGGGTATTGAAATGGAGATCGATTCAAGTTGGGGAGCTTGCCAGTTAACCGTACCTCTTATCGGCGCGTTTAATGCTAGCAATGTTCTGCTTGCGATGGCGACGTTGTTGACACAAGGTTATTCCATTGAACGGCTTGTTGATACGGCACCTCAGCTAAATGCGGTGATTGGTCGTATGGAACTTTTTCAAATATCAAACCGTCCTAATGCACCTAAAATTGTCGTGGATTATGCCCATACCCCAGATGCCTTAGAGAAAGCGTTGCTAGCGCTACGGGTACATTGTGAGGGTAAATTGTGGTCGATTGTTGGGTGTGGTGGCGATCGCGATACAGGCAAAAGGCCTATGATGGCTGAGATTGCTGAACGCCTATCAGATAACGTCATTTTAACCGATGATAATCCACGTACTGAAGATCCTAAACGTATCATTGACGATATGCTAGCTGGGGTGAATAACCCTGGAGATATCTTTGTTGAACATCATCGTTTTGATGCTTGTCAACTGGCGTTAAAAGGGGCGAATGAGGGGGACATTATTCTGTTAGCAGGTAAAGGCCACGAAGATTATCAAGTATTTGATAGCGGCAATGTACACTATTCCGATCGAGAAACAGCAGCAACTCTGTTGCAAGAGATGACATCATGACCCCTTTTAAATTGAGCGAATTAGCACCAATACTCAATGCTGAGCTTGTGGGGGGTGATGCCACTGTCCAGCACGTGTCTACGGATACTCGCAGTATCGAGCGACAGACTCTTTTTATTGCCCTTATTGGTGAGCGCTTTGATGCTCATGATTTTTGTCATCAAGCTGTGACTGATGGCGTTACGGCTCTATTGGTCAGTAAAAAACTGGATGTAGCCGTTCCGCAACTGGTTGTAAAAGACACACAAGTGGCTCTAGGTCAGTTAGGAGAGTGGGTGCATCAGCAATCCAAGGCACTGGCGATTGCGTTGACTGGAAGCTGTGGCAAAACCACGGTCAAAGAGATGCTGGCAGAGATACTGCAATTAAAAGGTAAGGTATTAGCGACGGCAGGTAATTTTAATAATGAAATCGGGGTACCTTTAACGTTATTAAGAGCGGAGCCCCAAGATGACTACTCAATCATTGAGTTAGGGGCCAATCATCTTAACGAGATCGCTTACACCACTCAGTTAGTAAAACCCGACATTGCGCTGGTTAATAATATTGCAGCTGCACACTTAGAGGGTTTTGGTTCTCTGCAAGGGGTAGCAACGGCCAAAGCGGAAATTTTTCAAGGTTTACCAACCGATGGTCATGCGGTGGTTAACAGTGACAGCTGTGACATGATGTTATGGCAGACTGTGTTAAGTGATAAAAAGGTGACACTCTTCTCATTAAGTAACCCAGAGACCGACTTTTACGCCTCCCATATTGTGATTAACCATCATGGAGAAGCCAGTTTTATCATGCACACCCCTGATGGTGAGTTGGATATCAACTTACACCTATTAGGGAAACACAATATTAGCAACGCATTGGCTGCGGCTGCACTTTCTATGCTTGCTGGTGCTACGCTTAGTGAAGTGAAACAGGGGCTAGAGCGTGTTCGTAATGTGAAAGGACGGGTAGAAGTGGTTAAACTCACGGATACGTTGACTCTTATTGATGACTCTTATAATGCCAGTGTTCCTGCGATGAAATCTGCGGCTGAGTTATTAAGCAGTTTTCAAGGAGAGCGTTGGCTTGTTTTAGGGTATATGGCTGAATTAGGAACAGAAAGTCTTGCACTTCATCGTCAAGTTGGTGAATATGCAGCTCAGTTTGATTTTGAGAATGTCATGACTTTTGGGTCTGATAGTAAAATAATCAGTGAACTTTGTAATGGAATGCACTTTGATTGCCGCGAAGCGATGATTGCGTTTTTATTACAGCAATTAGATAAACAGAAAAACAATGAGGTTACCGTGTTGGTAAAAGGCGCAAACAGTTCTCGCATGAGTGACGTTGTGAAGGCTCTAAAGGAGAGTAATAAATGATCATTTGGCTAGCGAACATATTAGAGCAGTACTTCCCGTTTTTTCGACTGTTTGAGTACCTCTCTTTTCGAGCAATAATCAGTGTTATTACTGCGCTTGTTTTCTCTTTATGGTTTGGACCTAAATTAATCCGCTACTTGCAGAACATGCAAATTGGGCAAGTGGTTCGAGATGACGGCCCTGAGTCTCACTTTAGTAAACGAGGCACCCCAACGATGGGGGGAGTGATGATACTGTTTGCTATCGGTTTAACGGTTCTATTATGGGCAGATCTAAGTAACCCTTATGTATGGGCAGTACTGTTTGTTCTGTTTGGCTATGGTGCTGTTGGGTTTGCTGATGACTACCGTAAAGTAATTCGTAAAGACACCGACGGTTTGATTGCTCGCTGGAAGTTTTTTTGGCAATCCGCCATTGCATTGGTCATGGCATTTGTTCTTTATACTTACGGCAAAGATACGGCAGCGACTCAACTGGTTGTGCCATTCTTTAAAGACGTGATGCCGCAACTTGGCCTTTTCTACATCGTATTAACCTATTTTGTTATTGTTGGTACCAGTAATGCAGTGAACTTAACCGACGGGCTGGACGGTTTAGCTATCATGCCGACGATTTTTGTCGCGACTGGATTTGCAATTGTTGCTTGGGCGACAGGTAATGTTAATTATGCTGCCTATCTACATATCCCTTACATAAAAGAGAGCAGTGAGTTAGTGATTGTCTGTGCTGCTATTGTCGGTGCTGGGCTCGGTTTCTTATGG
Source organism: Aliivibrio kagoshimensis (assembly GCF_050337105.1). Classification (NCBI taxonomy): domain Bacteria; kingdom Pseudomonadati; phylum Pseudomonadota; class Gammaproteobacteria; order Vibrionales; family Vibrionaceae; genus Aliivibrio; species Aliivibrio kagoshimensis. The sequence goes on along the minus strand of NZ_JAKJSQ010000005.1, from coordinate 45,278 downwards.
TTCAATACCTACCCAGCGCAAGTATTTATGGGGGATGTAGGTTCGCTGGCTTTAGGTGGTGCCTTAGGGACGATTGCCGTTTTAGTTCGTCAAGAGTTCTTACTGGTCATTATGGGCGGCGTTTTTGTGATGGAGACGGTATCCGTTATTCTTCAAGTTGGCTCATACAAACTACGAGGGCAACGCATTTTCCGTATGGCCCCGATTCACCACCACTACGAGTTAAAAGGCTGGCCTGAGCCTAGAGTTATTGTTCGTTTTTGGATTATCTCAATGATCTTAATGTTGATTGCACTGGCTACGCTAAAGGTACGTTAAAAAATGCAGGGATTGGATGGGGTAAAACAGGTTGTTGTTGTCGGTTTAGGCATGACAGGTTTGTCTGTGGTACGACACCTTCTGCGTCAGCCACACTCGTTGGTTATTCGGGTGATTGATACTCGACCTTTACCACCTGGGCTTGAACAACTACCTAACGATATCGATGTTCACTGTGGCAGCTGGCATACTGATTGGTTGTTAGGCGCCGATTTGATTGTTGTCAATCCTGGTATCGCCTTAGCGACCCCTGAGCTAATAAGTGCTCAACAAGCGGGTATTCCAATTGTGGGGGATATTGAGCTGTTTGCATGGGCTGTGAAGGTGCCAGTAGTCGCCATTACCGGCTCCAATGGTAAAAGCACTGTGACGGATTTAACGGGAGCGATGGCAAAAGCGGCCGGAGTTAAAGCAGCCATCGGTGGCAATATTGGTTATGCCGCACTGGATCTGCTGGAGCAAGAGGCTGAACTCTACGTGTTGGAGTTATCGAGTTTTCAATTAGAGACAACCACTTCGCTGCATCTAAAAGCGGCCGCTTTCTTGAATCTCTCTGAAGATCATATGGATAGATATGAAGGCATGAGTGATTACCGAAAAGCAAAATTACGCATTTTTGACCATGCGGATATCTGTATTGTTAATCGCGAAGATCAACAAACTTATCCGGATGGCTCGTTCAATACAGTCAGTTTTGGCTTAGACTCTGCCATCGATTATGGTGTCACGACACGTGATGGGCAGGAGTGGTTATGTAAAGGCGATCTGCCAATCATTGCCAGTCACGATATTCGATTAGTCGGTCGTCATAATGTGGCTAACTGTTTAGTGGCAATTGCGTTGATTGATGCCTCTGGTATTAATGTGACAGAGGCTTTGTCCGCCATAACCTCTTACCAAGGGCTGACTCACCGTTGCCAGGTCGTTGCTGATAAAAGCGGTGTACGTTGGGTTAATGACTCAAAAGCGACCAATCTGGCCAGCACCAAAGCTGCACTATCTGGATTACAACTGGATGGCACACTGCACCTTTTAGTGGGAGGTGACGGTAAAGGGGCTGACTTTTCAGAACTTAAAGAGATGTTGGAGCCCTTAAAGCTTCAACTACACTGTTACGGTGCAGATGGTGATGCATTCCTTGCTCTGCATGATAGTGCCCAACGATGGGACTCCATCGAAGAGGTGATAATCGCCATTACTCCAATCTTGAAGCGTGGTGATATCGTTATGTTATCTCCGGCTTGTGCGAGTTTTGATCAATTTAAAAATTTCATGGCCCGAGGGGATGAATTTACCCGATTAGCAAACACTTACTCAAGTGAGCTTACTTTTGAATAACACTCGATTTGGTTCGGTATTCGACAATGCAAGAGCATGGGTGTTGAACCCGTCTCCTAAAGTGATGTTTGATCGTCAGTTAGTTTGGCTCTCGCTCGGTTTGATGTTTACCGGATTAATCATGGTGTCGTCTGCTTCATTTCCGATCAGCACCCGATTGACCGGGCAACCATTTCACTTTATGTTCAGACACATGTTTCTGTTGGTGTTAGCGCTTGGTATTGCCGCCATGGTGGTCAGAATCAAACTGGAAACATGGTCAAAGTACAGCTCGCAACTGCTAATGGTTTCGATCGTATTACTCATCGCGGTGCTGGTGGTTGGCCGTTCGGTTAATGGTGCGGCTCGCTGGTTGCCTTTAGGGATATTTAATTTACAACCCGCTGAATTGACAAAGTTATCGCTGTTTATTTTTCTCTCCGGTTACTTAGTTCGACGACATGGTGAAGTACGCGAAACCATCAAAGGGTTTGTGAAGCCGTTAGCGGTCTTTTTATTACTGGCACTGTTTCTGCTCTTACAGCCAGATCTCGGTACCGTCATCGTGCTGTTTGTGACCACTGTTGGAATGTTGTTTATTGCCGGAGCAAAGTTGTGGCAGTTTATTGCTTTGGTTGTGGGAGGGATCTCACTGGTAGTCATGCTGATACTCGCCGAACCCTATCGAATGAGACGAATCACCTCGTTTCTTGACCCATGGCAAGATCCATTTGGCAGTGGGTATCAGTTGACTCAATCTTTGATGGCATTTGGTCGTGGGCACCTGTTTGGTCAAGGTTTAGGTAACTCGGTTCAGAAGCTTGAGTATTTACCGGAAGCTCATACTGACTTTGTGTTTGCCGTTATTGCTGAAGAGTTAGGCTTTGTGGGAGTCTGCTTAATTTTAGTGATGATATTTGCATTGGTTTTTAAAGCGCTTATGATCGGCAAGCGTTGTTTAGAGCAAGAGCAGCTGTTTGGTGGTTTTCTCGCTTTTGGTATCGGTATTTGGTTTGCCTTTCAAACGCTAGTTAATGTAGGTGCCTCTGCGGGTATTGTTCCTACTAAAGGGCTGACACTGCCTCTTATCAGTTACGGTGGCTCTAGTTTGATCATTATGTCGGTCGCTGTTGCCATCCTATTGAGAATAGATTATGAATATCGCCTTCATATTGCAGGTGGTAATATCCGAAACCCAGAGCTGAAAGAGAGCCTAGATAGTCGCTCACCTTGATGTTATGAAGGCTAATAAATGAAACAAAGCAGTGAGAAAGTTAGCAATAAACGGCTATTAGTGATGGCTGGTGGAACAGGAGGACATGTGTTCCCTGGTTTAGCGGTAGCAAAACAGTTGCAACAGCAAGGTTGGCAGATTCGTTGGTTAGGTACACCTGATCGTATGGAAGCGGACCTTGTTCCTAAACACGGTATTAAGATCGATTTTATTCGAGTAAAAGGGTTACGTGGCCAAGGAATAAAAAAATTACTGGTCGCTCCTTTCCAAATTTGCGCGGCTATCTGGCAAGCTAAGAAACATATTAAGGCATGGCAACCGGACGTAGTACTTGGTATGGGTGGATATGTCAGCGGACCTGGTGGTATTGCTGCTTGGTTATCCGGTATCCCAGTGGTGCTTCATGAGCAAAATGCTGTCGCAGGGTTAACCAACTTATGGTTATCAAAAATAGCTAAGCGAGTGATGCAAGCTTTTCCTGGTGCCTTTCCTCAAGCGGAAGTAGTCGGTAACCCCGTTCGAGAAGATGTGTGTCAACTTGAATCCCCAAGGGATCGTTTTGAACAGCGAGATGGCCCGATTCAAATTTTGGTCATGGGAGGTAGCCAAGGGGCAAGAATCTTGAATACCACGTTGCCAAGCGTTATTGCCGCTTTAGGCAATAATGTCACTGTTTGGCATCAAGTTGGAAAAAGCAATGTGGAATCGGTAGAGCAAGCCTATCAACAACTCGGATGTCGTGATGTTCAAGTTACAGAATTTATAGATGATGTAGCGCAAGCTTATCATTGGGCTGATTTGCTAGTGTGTCGTTCTGGAGCACTAACTGTATCCGAAGTCTCAGCCGCTGGTGTGGGATCCATCTTTATCCCATTTATGCATAAAGATCGCCAGCAAGCACTTAATGCCGATCATCTGGTAAGATGTGGCGCGGCAAAAATGATTGAACAGCAAGATCTCACCGAACAGGGACTCACAGATATGATTGCCGATCTTGATCGAAGTGCTCTGATGGAGATGGCTCAGAAAGCGAGAGATGCTGCCATTGTTGATGCTGATGTTAGAGTTGCAGATGCCATTATCGCTTTAGCCAAATAGCAGACTTTTATTTTAACTTTAAGTTATTGATTAATTTGAAGTGAACATATTGATGAGAACAAATAGATGACAACGAACAAGAAACTACAATTGGCTCAAATTAGAACTATGGTGCCTGAAATGCGCCGAGTTGAGTGTATTCACTTTGTTGGAATCGGAGGCGCCGGTATGAGCGGTATTGCTGAAGTTCTGTTGAATGAAGGTTATCGCATTAGTGGCTCTGATCTTGGTAATAATCCAGTTACTGAACGACTAAGTTCGTTAGGCGCTGAGATTTTTATTGGACATCAAACGGATAATGTCAGTCAGGCAAGCGTCGTTGTTGCCTCAACGGCGATTGATCCAAATAATCCAGAAATTGTTGCGGCGAAAGAGAGGCGCATACCTGTTGTACGCCGTGCCGAAATGCTGGCCGAATTGATGCGTTATCGACATGGTATTGCGGTTGCAGGAACGCATGGCAAGACCACAACGACAGCTCTGGTTACTCAGATATATTCAGAAGCAGGTTTAGATCCAACATTCGTGAATGGCGGATTAGTGAAAAGTGCGGGAACCAATGCTCGTTTAGGCACTAGTCGTTTTTTAATTGCTGAAGCCGATGAGAGTGATGCGTCGTTTTTACACCTGCAGCCTATGGTCAGTATCGTGACTAACATCGAAGCGGATCACATGGATACCTACGGTGGCGATTTTGAGACGCTAAAGCAGACCTTCGTTGATTTTTTACATAATCTGCCATTTTATGGTCAAGCAGTCATGTGTGTTGATGATGACGTAGTGCGTGAGCTGATCCCAAAAATCAGTCGTCAAGTCATTACCTATGGTTTCTCTAAAGATGCTGATGTGCGTTTAGTGGATTATGTGCAAAAAGGACAACAGGGACTATTTAAGGTTAAGCGTAAGGGAAGAAGTGATCTTAATATCACGTTGAATGTACCTGGAGAGCATAATGCCCTCAATGCGACTGCCGCAATTGCAGTGGCGAGTGAAGAAGAGGTAGATGACAAGGCTATTCTTAAAGCGTTAGAAAGTTTTGAGGGAACAGGTCGTCGCTTTGACCATCTTGGTGAGTTTGATACAGGCAAAGGAAGTGTGATGTTGGTCGATGATTACGGTCATCACCCTACGGAAGTCGATGTCACTATTAAAGCAGCCCGTGCTGGTTGGCAAGATAAGCGTCTAGTCATGATTTTTCAACCTCATCGATACAGCAGAACCAGAGACCTGTTTGATGACTTCACCAATGTATTGGAAAACGTAGACGTATTGATTATGCTCGATGTCTACTCGGCAGGTGAGACACCTATTCCAGGAGCGGACAGTCGAGACCTATGCAGAAGTATTCGAAATCGAGGTAAAATTGATCCAATCTTTGCCAGTAGTATTGAGATGTTACCCTCTATTTTAAGTAATGTTATTCAAGATGGAGACCTGCTGCTGACACAAGGTGCAGGCGATATTGGTAAGGTGGCTAAGACGTTGGCGGATCTTAAGTTAAATACTTCTGTTATGGCTGATTATTAATATGTCGAAAGCATTGTAAACTGAGTGGCTCAATGTTGTTAAAAGCATTAGGCTAGTTTATGGTAATAGCAGATATCGCATTCTGTATAAAGAATATGCAATCAATTGTTTGATACTCGCGTCGTGGTCAGTATAATCGTCCGACTAAATATTTGGTTGAACCTGACCCCGTTGCAAAGTTAGTTTATGAATGCTTTAAAGGCATTGAAGCGCTGGGTGCTATGTTAGAGGTTGTCAATAAACAACAATGTATAGATAAACAGAGTATAAAGAGGCACTTACCCGGTGCTGTCTTTCTACTTTTAGTTATTTCCCTTATTGTTTGGTTACTGTCTGCAACCTTGGGTTGGATGGTTGATGAGCAGCGTTTACCGTTATCAAAATTAATTATCCAGGGTGATCTGTATCATGTGGATGATAGTGATGTACGTTATGCACTACAGTCTGTAGATACCATTGGTACCTTTATGACCCAAGATGTCGATCAGCTGCAAAATGCACTACTTGCATTGCCATGGATATCTCATGTGTCAGTCCGAAAACAGTGGCCAGATACCATTAAAGTATTTGCTGTAGAACATCAAGCTGCTGCAATATGGAATAATGAACAACTATTAAATGCTGATGGTGACATTTTTAATGGAAAAGTGTCAGAGCTACAGGAAAAAAAAGTGTCACTGTATGGGCCAGAAGCAAGCAGCCACGAAGTCTTAAATGTATTTAATGAAACTGAACAGCGATTAAAATCTCTGTCTGTGTCATTAAAATCAGTTGTATTAAGCGAGCGTCGTGCGTGGCAGATGGAGTTGAGCAATGGCATTAGGATCGAATTAGGTCGTGATGCTCGAAATGAGAGAATTGCGCGTTTTATTGCACTATACCAACGAATAATGAGTTCTTCTAAACCGATTGAGTATATCGATTTGCGTTATGATACTGGCGCAGCAGTAGGTTGGAAGGTAATTCAAGAATTAGATCAAGAGAGTGGAAATGAGTAAGGCTGCAGAAGGTAATATTATAGTTGGCCTTGATATTGGCACCGCAAAGGTGTCAGCTCTGGTTGGTGAGATTCTCCCAGATGGTGTGGTCAACGTTATTGGCATCGGAACCAGCCCGGCAAGGGGCATGGATAAAGGTGGTGTTAATGATCTTGAATCGGTCGTAAAATCTATCCAGCGTGCGGTGGATCAAGCCGAGCTGATGGCTGAATGTCAGATAACCTCCGTTTATATCTCCCTGTCAGGCAAACACATCGCGAGCATGATCGAAAAAGGGATGGGACCTATCTCTGATGAGGAAGTCTCTCAAGACGATATGGACAGTGTTATCCATACGGCAAAATCGATTAAAATTGGTGATGAACAACGAATTTTGCATGTCATCCCTCAAGAGTTTGCCATCGATTACCAAGAAGGGATAAAAAATCCGCTTGGGTTATCAGGTGTGCGCATAGAAGTAAACGTACACCTCATTTCATGTCATAATGATATGGCGAGAAATATTATTAAAGCGGTTGAGCGTTGTGGCTTAAAGGTCGAGCAGGTCATCTTCTCAGGATTGGCGGCCAGTAATGCCGTGATCACTGAAGATGAACGCGAACTCGGTGTCTGCGTAGTTGATATTGGTGCTGGAACAATGGATGTCTCTATCTGGACTGGCGGAGCACTGCGACATGCCGAAGTGGTTCCTTATGCCGGAAATGCAGTAACCAGTGATATCGCCTATGCTTTTGGTACACCACCTAGCGAAGCTGAAAAGATCAAGGTAAAGTATGGTTGTGCCGTTAGCGAACTAGTGAATAAAGACGATACCGTTAATGTACCTAGTGTCGGTGGTCGACCGTCTAGAAGCTTACAACGTCAAACGTTGGCTGAAGTTATTGAGCCGCGTTATTCTGAGTTGTTAGGTTTGGTGCAGCAAAAAATCGACGATACTCAAGAGAGACTTCGATTAGATGGCACTAAGCATCATTTAGCTGCCGGTATTGTTCTAACGGGCGGAGCCTCACAAATTGAAGGTTTGACAGAGTGCGCTGAGCGCGTCTTTCAGACTCAAGTAAGAATTGGAAAACCACTGGAAGTGAGTGGGTTAACTGATTATGTAAAAGAACCATTTCATGCAACTGCAGTGGGGCTTTTACACTATGGTAAAGAAAACCAGTTACACGATGACAGCAATTATCAACAAAAGCGTGTCACTGTTTCTACTTTCTTTAAAAGAATGCGTAATTGGATACAAAAAGAGTTTTAACCTGATGCAAACAGGAAGGAACGGAGAGAGCAAATGTTTGAGCCGATGATGGAAATGTCCGACGATGCAGTAATTAAAGTCGTTGGAGTTGGTGGCGGCGGCGGTAATGCTGTTGAACACATGGTACGTGAGTCTATAGAAGGTGTAGAGTTCATCAGCGTAAATACTGATGCACAAGCGCTTCGTAAAGCAAGCGTGAATACAGTAATTCAGATTGGTGGAGAGATTACAAAAGGTCTAGGCGCGGGTGCAAACCCTCAGGTAGGACGTGATGCAGCTCTCGAAGATCGACAAGCCCTTAAAGATGTGCTCAGTGGTGCCGATATGGTATTTATAGCAGCTGGAATGGGCGGTGGAACCGGAACCGGAGCAGCTCCAATTATTGCTGAAATAGCAAAAGAGTTGGATATTTTAACCGTAGCCGTTGTCACTAAACCTTTCAGTTTTGAAGGCAGAAAACGTCTTGCGTTTGCTGAGCAAGGCATTGAAGAGCTTTCAAAACATGTGGATTCATTAATTACGATTCCAAATGAAAAGTTATTAAAAGTCCTTGGACGTGGTATTACATTGCTTGAAGCGTTTGCAAAAGCTAATGACGTACTTCGAAATGCCGTTCAAGGTATCGCTGAGCTAATAACACGCCCAGGCATGATTAACGTCGATTTCGCGGATGTCAGAACTGTGATGTCAGAAATGGGTCATGCGATGATGGGGAGTGGGATTGCCAGTGGTGAAGAGCGTGCTGAAGAGGCGGCAGAAATGGCCATCTCAAGCCCTCTACTTGAAGACATCGATTTAGCCGGTGCTCGTGGTGTCCTTGTGAACATTACCGCTGGTTTAGATATGCGTTTGGATGAGTTTGAGACGGTTGGTAATACGGTTAAAGCATTCGCTTCGGATAATGCAACGGTTGTTATTGGTACCTCTCTAGACCCTGATATGACTGATGAAATTCGAGTTACTGTCGTTGCGACGGGTATTGGTAATGAAAAGAAACCTGATATCACCTTAGTGACAACCAGTAAACCGACTCAAGCGGTAGCTACACCACAGCATGTTGCAGCGTCGACTCAAGCAAGGCAGCCTGAAGAGAAAGCGGCACAGCCTTTGCAGGCTAAAAATATTGAGCCACAATCTAGCGCTCCAGCGGCAACATCTGGAACGCCAGCACAAAGTAGCGTGGCTAAAAAGCAACCAGAGCAAAAAGAAGATTATTTAGACATTCCTGCGTTCTTACGTCGTCAGGCTGATTAATATATCAACAGTTGCTTGGTTTTAGTGGTCTAACGTGTTAGTATTCCCGACCGGGCTTATTAGAGCCCAGTTGGATTGCAACACAGAAATAGTTGAGACAAGCAGATGATCAGACAACGCACACTTAAAAGCATCGTACAAACTACTGGGGTGGGTCTTCACTCTGGGCGCAAGGTGACGCTTATTTTACGACCAGCAGCAGCTAATACTGGTGTTATTTACCGTCGTACCGATCTCAACCCTCCGGTTGATTTCCCTGCGGATCCTGAGTCTGTTCGTGACACCATGTTATGCACCGCTTTGGTGAATGACGAAGGTGTGCGCATTTCAACCGTTGAGCATTTGAATGCTGCACTGGCAGGAATGGGTATCGATAACGTTATCATTGAAGTTGATGCGCCAGAAATTCCAATTATGGATGGCAGCGCAAGCCCATTTGTTTTCTTACTCCAATCTGCTGGAATAGAGACATTAAATGCGGCGAAGCGTTTTATTCGAATTAAGAAACCTGTGCGTATTGAAGATGGCGATAAGTGGGTAGAGATACAACCTTTTGATGGTTTTCGTCTTGATTTCACTATCGACTTTGATCATCCAGCTATTGATGCAGATGTACAGAATTTAGTTCTGGATTTCTCAAGCCAATCTTTTATTAAAGATATTTCTCGTGCTCGTACATTTGGTTTTATGCGTGATATTGAGTACCTTCAATCGCAAAACCTATGTCTTGGTGGTAGCTTCGATAATGCTATCGTTCTTGATGAGTTTAGAATTCTGAACGAAGATGGACTGCGTTACGATAATGAGTTTGTTACTCATAAAGTGCTTGATGCTATTGGCGATCTCTACATGTGTGGTCACAGTATTATTGGTGAGTTTAAAGCTTATAAACCAGGTCACGCATTGAACAATCAGCTACTACGTGCAGTATTAGCGGATCAAGAAGCATGGGAATGGGCAACATTTGAAGGCCAAGAGTCTCCAGTTGCATTTGCTCAACCAGGAATGGTTTTGGTCTAAATAGATAAACAGATTATGAAGCCAAGTGAAAACTTGGCTTTTTTTATGCCTGAAATAAATTACTTTTTAGCGTGAGCAGCAATTTTTTTCATTAACTCTTTGAGCTTAGGTGGCGCCATTTCTGATACTGCTAGAATAGACGATGCCGCCACATCAGATATCTCCCTCTCCTTATAGACCTCTTTCTTAATCGTATTGATAGCACTAATCCCTCTTCCCAAGTCTGGGTTGATGACCACCTCAATATTGGTCAATGAGGGTAATCCATGTTGGCGAAACTGAGAAATGATACGAAGTCTGTCGTAGTTAATTCTCATTTTCCAAGCTGGGCTTGAGGTTTCAATCACTAATGAACCTTGGCGATAATTTGCCACCCGACAATGTTGTTGTGATTCGGCTGGAAGGATGTCACAGAGGATAGCGTTAAACTGAGCTAGTGCAGACGCTTTTTTTTGAATGTCACTAAAGCGATTATTTGCGAATAGGGCTTCTGTAAGCTGAGGTCTGTGATCTCGCATGATTAAATCTCGCAATAAACGACTAAAGGGTATCGCTTGATTATGGCGTATTGATGGAGTTTGCTCAATATATAGATTGGTTACGGAAAAAACAGGAGTAAAACTTCGTATAGAAGTGAGGTTTTTTGTTGATTTTAAAGGTGGAAATATGAACAAACGGTATGCAGTTTCAAAGTTTTTAGCTAAAAACTTGAATTGGGCTGAAAATGACCCCATATAACTTTAATATTTCAGTGAAATAGCGTTATTATCAACGGTATTAATATTTTCTGTTCTACTAATGAATTTTGATCCGACGAGATCCCSTTTAAGAGAGAATCAATAGCATCATGTTATCTAAACTACTCACGAAAGTAATCGGTAGCCGTAATGACAGAACATTACGCAAGCTACGCAAAGTTGTAGATGAAATTAATAATCTAGAACCACAATTTGAATCTCTACAAGACGAAGAATTAAAAGCCAAGACAGTTGAGTTCCGTGAACGTCTTGATAAAGGTGAATCACTGGACACTTTATTACCGGAAGCTTTTGCAACGGTAAGAGAAGCATCAAAGCGTATCTATGGTATGCGTCACTTTGATGTTCAGCTGATTGGCGGCATGGTACTAAACAATAGCCAAATTGCAGAGATGCGTACGGGTGAAGGTAAGACCTTAACCGCGACATTACCTGTTTATTTAAATGCATTAACTGGCAAGGGCGTTCACATTGTTACAGTGAATGACTACTTAGCAGCTCGAGATGCCGAAACAAACCGTGAATTATTTGAATTTTTAGGCCTTAGCGTAGGTATTAACTTACCTAACGTACCACCTGAAGTAAAAAAAGAAGCGTACTTGTGCGATATCCTATATGGCACGAATAATGAGTTCGGTTTTGACTACTTGCGTGACAATATGGCTTTCCGTGCTGAAGATCGTGTACAACGCGAGCGCTACTTTGCCGTAGTCGATGAGGTGGATTCTATCTTAATCGATGAAGCTCGTACGCCACTTATCATCTCAGGGCCAGCTGAAGATAGCTCCGAGCTCTATGCCAAGATCAATACATTGATCCCTTCACTTGAACGACAAGCTGAAGAAGACAGTGAAGAGTACCGCGGTGAAGGTCACTATACACTGGACGAAAAAGGCAAACAGACTCACCTAACCGAAAACGGTCAGGAGTTTGTTGAGCAGCTACTGAAAACAAATGGTTTGATGGAAGAGACAGACACCCTTTACTCTCCAGCAAACATCAGTCTGTTACATCACATCAATGCGGCATTACGTGCCCATGTGCTGTTTGAGCGCGATGTAGACTACATTGTGAAAGATGATGAAGTGATCATTGTAGATGAGCATACTGGCCGTACGATGCCTGGTCGTCGTTGGTCTGAAGGGCTACATCAAGCTGTTGAAGCAAAAGAGGGGGTTAAGATTCAAAATGAAAACCAGACCCTTGCTTCAATAACCTTTCAGAATTTCTTCCGTTTATACAGCAAACTGTCAGGTATGACAGGTACTGCGGATACGGAAGCGTTCGAATTTCAGTCGATTTACGGCTTAGATACTGTGGTTATCCCTACAAACAAACCTATGGTTCGTGATGACATGGGTGATTTGGTCTATATGACAGAAGCTGAGAAGTTTGTTGCGATTTGTAATGACATTAAAGAGCGCTCAGCAAATGGCCAGCCAATCTTAGTGGGTACCGTTTCTATCGAGAAATCAGAGTTACTGTCTGAGGCGTTGAAGAAAGCAAAAATTAAACATAACGTTCTTAATGCTAAGTTCCACGAAAAAGAGGCGGATATCGTTGCGAACGCTGGGGCAGAAGGTTCAGTTACGATTGCAACCAACATGGCTGGACGTGGTACCGATATTGTTCTAGGTGGTAGCTGGCAAGATAAAATCGCTAAACTGACTAACCCAACCGATGAGCAGATCGCAAATATTAAGCAAGAGTGGAAAAAAGATCACGATAAAGTCTTGGCTTCTGGTGGCTTGCATATTATCGGTACTGAACGACATGAATCTAGACGTATTGATAATCAGCTTCGTGGTCGTTCTGGCCGTCAAGGTGACGCCGGTTCTTCTCGTTTCTACTTATCCATGGAAGATGGCTTAATGCGTATCTTTGCCTCTGATCGTGTGTCTAACATGATGAAGAAGTTGGGTATGGAAGAGGGCGAATCGATCGAGCACCCTTGGGTTACTAAAGCGATTGAGAATGCGCAACGTAAAGTTGAAGGACGTAACTTTGATATTCGTAAGCAGTTGCTTGAGTACGATGATGTGGCCAATGACCAGCGTAAAGTGGTGTATGAGTTACGTGATGAGTTAATGAATGTTGATGATATTAGTGAGATGGTTGAGCTAAACCGTCAAGATGTCTTTGAAGGCATTTTAGATCAACATATCCCGCCACAATCTATGGATGATACATGGGATATTAAAGGGCTAGAAGATCTGCTACGTGCAGAGTTCGATCTGGATATGCCGATTCAACAGTGGTTGGATGACGATGATAAATTGTATGAAGAGGCTCTTCGCGAGAAGATCATGCTAACGGCAGTCGAGACGTATAAAAACAAAGAGGAGGTAGTAGGAGCCTCTGTGTTACGTAACTTTGAAAAAGCAGTTATGTTGCAAACTCTTGATGGATTGTGGAAAGAGCACTTGGCCGCCATGGATCACCTTCGTCAAGGTATTCATCTTCGCGGTTATGCTCAGAAAAACCCGAAACAAGAGTATAAGCGTGAGTCTTTTGAACTGTTTGAAGGTCTACTCGATTCACTGAAATATGACGTAATTGGTATTTTGAGCAAAGTGCGTGTTCAACAGCAAGAAGACGTTGAACGTATGGAAGCGGAGAGAATCGCTCAAGCAGAAGTGATTGCTCGTCAGCAGAAACTACAGCATCAATCTGCTGAAAATCAACTATCGGACGGCTCTGGGTCTGAAGAGCAGGGTGATTCACCGATGGTGCGTGAAGAGCGTAAAGTTGGCCGTAATGAACCTTGCCCATGTGGCTCTGGTAAGAAATACAAACAGTGTCATGGTAAAATCTAGCGTGTAAGCTGTTTCAAATAACAAAAGGTCGCTATTGCGGCCTTTTTTGTCAATGGACTATTTATAATGGTAGAAAATAGATGATAGATAAAAAACGAATCTGGGTAGCCGCAGGGGTTATTTATAATAGTGATCAAAGCAAAATTTTCATTACTAAAAGAGCCGATCATCTGCATAAAGGCGGTTTCTGGGAGTTTCCCGGTGGCAAAGTTGAACAGGGAGAGAGTGCTGAGCAAGCGTTAATACGCGAACTTGAGGAAGAGGTGGGTATCACTTCAACCTCTTTAGAGCCATTAATCCAGCTTGAGTTTGATTACCCTGATAAGGCATTAAAATTTGATTTTATTAATGTACTGACGTTTGATAATGAACCGTATGGAAAAGAGGGTCAGCAAGGTGAGTGGGTGAAGGTTGAACAGTTAAGTAATTACCCATTTCCTGAAGCGAATGAGCCTGTGGTGAAGCTGGTTATGGAACGCGTAGGCAGTAAATAGAAGAATAAACAACAGCTTAAATATTCATTAAGCTGTTGAGTAGGGCTATTCTGAATCAGACCAACCATCAGAGTCGGACATATCAGGGGCGCCTGGTATCGCTTTCTCTTCATCGGCCCATTCGCCAAAATCGATCATCTGACACTGTTTACTGCAAAATGGACGAAGGGGGCTACTCTTATCCCAAATGACGTTTGTCTGACAAGTTGGGCATTTAACGGTGGTGATTTTTGATGTCTCTTTATTCATTATGTCCTCAGCAGACGGCTAATTTAAACTCAATGTCTTTGTCGCAATTTTGATTCGATTCAAAAGAGAGAAAGCGCAACGCAAACCGATTCTTATGTCCTGATATCATTGGATAAACCCCAGCATCCATCGGAATATCTAACCGGAGAAGGTTCGCCTCATCCATATCACTTTGAAAAAAACCTTTGCTAGCTATTTTATCTTGAAACAGTGATGATTCGCGAATCAGTTTTAAACATAAATTGAGAGGCTCAATGATCATAGAGAGCTGTTTAACCCAATGGGAGATATCGTCCACTTGCTTCTCTTTAGATAGCTTTAACCAGTAGTGCAGAGCAGGAAGATCGAAACAACAGCTGCCACCGGGAATAGTGAACCTCTGCTTGATAGCACTTAGGAACTTATCTTCGCGCAGGCACTTGCCTAAACGTTCTGGGGTCATGAGTTGGTGGCGACAGGTATCAATATCATCAAGAAGCGAGCGAAGAGTATCTTGATCGACGTCCGGCACATCCAGCCAGCCTTTAAACTTGAGTTTCTGCTTTTCCAAATCTTTAGCTAATTCGCTCTTTAGCTGTACTTGCTCGAAAATATCAAGCAGATCAAAAAGAGAGCGGAAAAAGATTTGATACTGAAAATGTTCAGAAAATGAACTCGAACTCTTAACCTGTTCAAGAAGAAACTCGACTCGAAGGTAGAAGCGAGTCTGTTCATTTAGAGGATGTTCGAATTTGAGAAAGTTCATCCCATCAGCCATATAGATTATCCGTTTTCGCTAAAAGTAGAGGCAAGTGCTAAGTATTGTTCATGTAAGAGCCCTATTATAGGCTTTAGTTCGCTATTGTCGCCATTATTATTGATGACATCGTCGGCAAAAGCGAGCCTCTCTTCACGACTTATTTGCGCAGAGAGAATGCTCTTTGCTTGCTCAATGGTAACAGAGTCACGATTGGCGGTACGACTTATTTGTGTCTGTTGATCGACGTCGATGACCAATATTCTATCCACTAAATATTGTAAACCATTATCTATCAGTAATGGAATAACCAGAAGGCAGTATGGGGACGTTGTTGCTTGAGCTTGAGTAAGCATTTGTTGGCGGATCATAGGGTGAAGCAGCTCATTCAACCAGCTCTTTTCGTCAGGTTGACTAAAAATTATTGCTCTTAGCTTCTCACGATTGAGTCGGCCATTAGAGAGTAGAATATCACTCCCAAAGTGAGTGACGATCTTAGATAACCCTTCACTATTCGGCGCAACAACCTCGCGGGCAATGATATCTGCATCAACAATCTCTATGCCATACAGTTCATGAAATAGGTTAGTTACCGTGGTTTTTCCACTGCCAATACCGCCAGTCACGCCAACTACAAATGTGTGTGATTTATGATTCATTACTGTGGCATCCCTAGCATGGAAGTAAGATACCAGTTGGTGATCTCCGCCCCCCACATCAGGCTGATCCAACCAGCAATAGCGAGAAATGGTCCAAAAGGAAACACTTTATTGAGTCCCTTTTTTTGTGCTCTTAATAGGGCAATACCAATGATGGATCCTACAATTGAGGAGAGAAGAATAAGAAATGGCAGTTGTTGCCAGCCTAACCAAGCCCCTAATGCAGCAAGTAGTTTAAAATCGCCATAACCCATCCCTTCTTTCCCTGTGAGTAATTTAAAAATCCAGTAGATACTCCAAAGAATAAGGTAGCCAGCAATCGCGCCTATAACGGCATCTTGCAAAGATACAGGGCTCCATCCAACAAGTGCGAGGTAAATACCGGACCAAAGCAGTGGTAAGGTTAATTGGTCTGGCAACAGCATGGTATCAAGATCGATGAAGGTAGCTGCAATCAATATGAGAGTGAAAAAAAGGGCTGCTACAGCAAACTCAGATAATGGGAATCGAATAGCAACAAGGGCAGATAAGATGGCTGACAGTAACTCGATGGCCGGGTAACGAAAACTGATTGTCGTTTTACAGTGACGACACTTACCCTTCAACATCAACCAACTAAACAACGGGATATTGTCTATCAATTTAATGGGAGTGCTACAGCTAGGGCAGCGCGATCGAGGAAGGCTTAAATTAAAAGGTTCATCTTGCTTAGGATCATTCGCTGACGATGTTAGATCGGGAAAGCAGTCGAGGCACTCTTTTTTCCACTCGCGTTCCATCATAATTGGCAACCGGTAAATCACTACATTCAAAAAGCTGCCGACTAAAAGGCCGAAGATTGAGGCAAGCAGTGGGAATAACCAAGGGGAATAATCAAATAGTGCCATTACGATTCTCAACAGAAATTGTGTATACCGATTCTACCTATCATTTGTTCTGATACCAACCCAGTTAGTTGATGATATTCATCAAATTAAAAATGGGAAGATACATGGCTACTACCATGCCACCAATTACAATGCCAAGCGTCACTATAATTATAGGTTCGAGGATTTCACTTAAGTTATCTATGGTATTGCTCACATCATCTTCGTAGATATCACTAATTCGGCAAAGCATTTTTTCTAAATTTCCTGACTCTTCGCCAATCATTACCATCTGAATGACAAATTCTGGGAATACGTCAGTTTGACGCATGGATAAGTAGATAGGCACGCCCGATGCAGCGCTATGTTGAACCGAGCAGAACTGCTGTTGGTAGTAGTGATTCCTACAGCTTTTGGATGCTGTCGACAGACCCGTTAGGATTGGAACTCCCGCACTGTAACAGGCTGCTAGGGTCGCGCTGAAGGCGGCAATGGAGGTTTTTGAAATGATGTTACCAATTAGAGGAAGACGTAGAAGGTATCGGCTGATCAAACGTTGACACTTTAATGATCGTTTTTTTATGTGATGAAAAGTAACGAGGATGAACAGTAAAGTGACCAATAACGTCAAACCATGCTGAGTGAGCCATTTTGATGATGAGACGATCTGTTGAGTTAACCAGGGAAGTTGCGCACCAAAACTGTGAAAAATGGATTCGAACTCTGGAATGACATAAATAAGCATCAACACCGTAACAGTCAGTGCTGCCAAAATCACTGTGGTCGGATAGATCATGGCTTTGATTGTTTTGGCGCGAAGTCGACGACTCTTTTGTTGGTAGTTGACCACTCGTTCAAACGCGTCAGATAAGTTACCTGTCTCTTCGCCAACGAGAACCATGTTGATATAAAATGGATCAAAGTGTCGATGGCTGGCTTTTAGTGAAGCCGATAAGGTAAGCCCTGCATTTAGGTTTGTTATAAGCTGTAACAGTAAGGCGTTAAGCTCTGCTTTATATTGATTGTTTTGAATGAGCTGTAGAGATTGAATAATCGGAATGCCACTTTGTAGCATAGTGGTGATTTGTTGAGTGAGTAGTATGATATCGCTACGTCTTATCGCATGCTTATAGTGGTCAAACAGCGATACTCTTCTTCGTTTCAGCCGATCAATGGAGATACTTTCGCGCTCTAACTGTTCGGTGACTTCTCGTTCACTGCGCGCGACTGTTTTTCCTGAAACTCTACGGCCATCGTTGTGATAACCTTTCCAATAGAAAGAAGATAGGGTTCCTTCTGTAGAGTGTTGCGATATGGATGAACGTTGACTGATCATAATAAGAGGATTCGCTGCAGCTCCGGATAGCTAATGATCCCCGATGACAAATGAAGCAGCCCAGATTGGTTTAAGGTTATCATTCCTTGCTCGATGGCAACGGATTGAAGTTGAGCAGCACTGCTCTCTTTATTGATGTTATTCAGCAGTCGAGGGTCGATAGGCATTACCTCATAGACACCGATTCGGCCATAATAACCTTTATTGCAACGTTCACAACCCGTCGCCTTCGCCTTATATAACGGTTGCGCTTGTGTGATGCCAAGTTCAGCCTTGATCGCGTATTGATTCGGTTCAACGACCTTACAATATGAGCAGAGTCTCCGTGCTAAACGTTGCGCGATGACGAGTGATATTGCTGAAAGCAGGTTGTATAGCTCAATCCCCATACTGGATAATCGAATGATGGTCTCAGCAGCGGAGTTCGTGTGTAGTGTCGATAACACCAAATGGCCTGTTTGAGATGCCTTAATTGCAATGTCAGCGGTTTCAAAGTCACGAACCTCACCAATCATCAGCACATCAGGGTCTTGTCTAAGAAAGGCTTTTAGTACACTCGAAAAGGTCAAATTAATGGCAGGATTGATATGAACTTGATTCACCCCCTCAATGTTCATCTCGATTGGGTCCTCTACGGTGGAAATATTTCGTTCTACCGCGTTGAGGTGATTAAGACCTGAATAGAGCGTCACTGTTTTTCCGCTCCCCGTCGGGCCAGTAACCAATACTAACCCTTGCGGTTTGGTTAAAGCGTTTACAAACAGCTGCTGTTGTATGGTACTAAAGCCAAGTTCATTGATGGCTAATCGACTTGATCGTGAATCGATGTGACGAAGTACAATTTTCTCCCCCCACAATGTGGGGAGGGTCGATATTCTAAATTCCATAGAAGAGTCTTGGGTTAGGGGCAGTTTAATTCGGCCATCTTGAGGCAATCTTCGCTCTGCAATATCAAGCTTCCCCAAGATTTTTAAGCGCGAAGAGAGCCTTCTTGAGAGGTGATGGCTAGGGCGTGACGTTTCGTATAATAGGCCGTCACAGCGCATCCTTATACGGTAGAGAGTTTCGTAGGGTTCAAAGTGAATATCTGAAGCTCCTTTTTTTACCGCGGTAAGTAATATTTGGTGGATGTAGCGACTGACTGGCGCATCGTTATCATGAATATCAGCAGAAGGGCTCGGCTCGTTAATCTCAAATTGCATCGACTCAGCTAACTCTTTACTGCTTACTTGAGAGGCTGCTGAATTTTTGGAGTGTGCTGATGCCGCGTAAAGCTGGTGGATTGCGCTATCGAGTTGATGTGTTTCTATTAGAATGATCTCAACTCTTTTGTTGCAACAAAATTGCAGCTCATTTTCCACTTGATTATTGGTCGGATCGGATACCCCTAATAGAATATGTTGCTCATTAATCTCTAGAGGTAATACGTTGTGACGGCAGATAAGCGTCTGAATAGCCAGTTGGTGTGCGCATTGAGTAAAATCGTACTGATTCAATGTCGTTGTAGAAATACCAAACAACTGAGTAAGATGACCTAACAGAGCGGCCCCGTCAAAAAAATCTAAATCAACTAACGCTGACGGTACCGAGCCGTTTTGTTTATTCACTCTCTCAATGGCGGCTTGCTCCTGTTGTTCAGTCAGTAAACCAGCATGGCGGAGGATTGTCGTTAGATTGCTCCCCATCAGTATTATGAGCAGCCTTGAATCGATATATTTGCAGATGTGGTTAAGGTACAGGTCCATATTGAGGTGGTATCATCGCGATTTAAGGTAATAGAGGGACCATTAGTGACACTCACTTCCACTTTATCGGAGCCGACAGTTAGTGTCCCTAAAGAGAATGGTGTGGCATTAACCGCTGAGGAGGTGGTCGGGAAATTTCCCGTCTCAGCAATAAAGCTCTCTACACCGGTTTTTAATGCCGTTGCGGTTGCATAGGCGGCGCCCGCTTTTCCTTTTTCCACAAAGTCTTGATATTTAGGCAGAGCAATCGCACTAAGAGCGGCGATCACGGCCACTACAATCATCAGTTCAATAAGGGTAAATCCGAGTTGTTTCGACATGGTGTAATCCTATTTCAAAAGTGATTTTTGAGAATAGGAAGTTAACGACGGCTTGGGTATGAAGAGGTTACGTTTGCTCGGCGAGGTTTACGATTTTTTTTTGCTTGTTGCACGGTGATAAGGAGAGGCTGCGAGTGAGTTCAAAATGAGGGCCGCAACGGATAAGCGGCCCCTATCTGCTAGTCTTGAAAGCGCATTGAGAGGTCTAGGGCTTTAACGTGTTTGGTGAGTGCGCCTACAGAGATGTAATCAACACCAGTTTCCGCATACTCGCGGATTGTTTCTAATGTCACATTACCTGAGTTTTCGAGCTTGGCTCTGCCATTGTTAAGTCGGACAGCTTCTCTCATCATTTCGGTTGAAAAATTGTCAAGCATGACGATGTCGGCCCCCGCGTCGATAGCGTGTTGCATCTCATCCAAACTTTCCGTCTCCACTTCGACCGGCTTTCCTGGGTTGAGGTTTTTGGCGGTGGAAATGGCTTTTTCAATACCGCCACAGGCGATAATGTGGTTTTCTTTGATCAGATAGGCATCAAAAACGCCAATACGATGATTAAAACCACCACCGCAAGCGACGGCATATTTAAGCGCACTGCGAAGCCCTGGAATGGTTTTTCGTGTATCCAATAGGCGACATTGTGTGCCTTCAATTGCTTTTGCATATATGGCGGTTGCGGAAGCACAACCAGATAGCGTTTGAATGAAGTTCATTGCATTACGCTCACCGGTTAAGAGAGCGCGTGAAGGGCCAGATAGGGTGCACAGAGTTTGGTTTGGGACGAGAGTATCGCCATCTTTCACCAGCCACTCGATAGTCACTTCTCCACCAAGCTGCTTAAAGACTTCATCGGCCCAGGCTTGACCACAAAAAACACCTTGCTCTCTGGTGATGATCGTTGCCACATTACGAGCAGTTTTGGGAATTAGGCTAGCAGTGATGTCTGCATTTTGGTCTAATGTTCCACCAAGATCCTCTTTAAGTGCTTCTTGAACACTGCGAGTGATTTCCGCAGGAAGTTGCTGCTTTAGGTAGGCAAGACGTGACTGACTGTCGTGTGCTTTTATCATAGTGGTGTCCATATCTTTAAAGTAACCCGTGTCATTATAAGGTGTGAATAGTTGATGCTATTAGTCATGCACTCAGGATGATACCTTTGCAGCTAAATCATCACAAGTTTAGTGGCCTTCACGATAAGGATAAATAGAGAAAGATGAATATTTTAGACTGCCACTGGCTAGAAGGGGTACTGAGAGTTGAGTCCCCCTATTTTGATAGTAGAAATGATGACACTGATATCTCATTATTGGTTGTACATAACATCAGCTTACCACCCGGCCAATTTGGAGGCCCATATATAGAGCAGCTCTTCACGGGTACCTTAAACCCTAATGAACATCCGTTTTTTGCGCAGATTCATCAGCATCGAGTCTCGGCACACTGTCTGATTCGTCGTGATGGGCAGGTGATTCAGTTTGTCCCTTTTAATGCGCGTGCATGGCATGCTGGTGTCTCTCAGTTTGCAGGCAGAGAACGGTGTAATGATTATTCGATTGGTATTGAGATGGAGGGGACTGACTTTATTGGTTATACCGAAGAACAATATCGCAGTTTGTCGGCGTTAACCCTTAGTCTTATGCAGCGATATCCTCAAATCACCCCGCAAAGGGTAACGGGTCATCAATATATTGCCCCTGGCCGTAAAACCGATCCTGGTCTCTCTTTTGACTGGTCAAAGTTGTTCACTCTAATAGGTCCTAAATAACCACTTTTAATTAACTACTCCTTTATGGGTAAAAAAGTATTGCGATAGTAAATGGTAATACCAGTTATTGTTGGTAATTGTGTGACCGGAGTTGCGTAAATGTTGTTTTCCCCCTCAATTTATGACCTGTGTCAACTTTTTGCTGGACGAAGTGATGATTTTATTGTTAAATAAGCTTCACATAAAATTGGTAATACCATTTACCACTTTTGAAGTAAAGGTGACTTTTAATGGATGGACATAGCAATATGGCTTATCAGCGGATTCGTCAACCAAAGCTCTCAGATGCGATAGAGCAAGAGCTAGAAAGGCTAATATCAGAAGGCACCTTCTCTCCAGGGCAGAAGCTACCTTCAGAAAGAGAGCTGGCGAAACAGTTTGACGTATCACGACCATCAGTCAGAGAAGCGATTCAACGACTGGAAGGTAAAAAGTTACTGACTCGACGCCAAGGCGGCGGGACATTTGTTTGTGAAGAGCTATGGCAGAGTTTTTCTGAGCCATTGTTAGAATTATTATCGACACACCCAGATACTCAACTAGATTTATTAGAATCGCGTCATGCATTGGAGGGGATATCTTCCTATTTTGCAGCTCTTCGAGGAACTGAAGAGGACTATAAACGCATTCTTGATTGTAATGATTTGATCTCTGAAGCACAAAAAAAAGGTGATTTGCACGCAGAAGCTCGAGCGGTAATGAAATATTTAATCGCAGTGACGGAGTCTGCTCATAATGTGGTTTTACTGCATATCATTAGAGGCCTTGAGACACTTCTTGAGCAAAACGTAGTACAGAATTTTGAATTACTTAATCGCCGCAGTGATGTGGTTGAAAAAGTGAGAAAACACAGAGCCAATATTGTTGAAGCTATCGTTTCTGGCCAACCAGAAAAGGCAAGAGAAGCGTCGCACTCACATTTGGCTTATATAGAAGAAACGTTGTTAGACCTGACAAAAGAGGAGAGTCGTCGAGAACGCTCTCTGCGTCGAGTTCAACAACGCAATGAATAACCCTATTTTATTCCAACATCATTAGTTTTGTGGATCAAACCAATAAAAGGAAAGATCACCATGTCTGAAGTCATGAAGAGCGACGTAGATAGTTTAGAAACCCAAGAGTGGCTTGCAGCCCTTGAATCAGTCGTTCGTGAAGAAGGTGTTGAGCGCGCTCAGTACCTGTTAGAACAAGTATTGGATAAAGCACGTTTAGACGGTGTTGATATGCCAACGGGTATCAACACAAATTACATTAACACCATTCCAGCGACACAAGAGCCAGCTTACCCAGGTGATGTAACGTTAGAGCGTCGTATTCGTTCAATTATTCGCTGGAACGCAATCATGAT
This sequence comes from Aliivibrio kagoshimensis, assembly GCF_050337105.1. Taxonomy (NCBI): domain Bacteria; kingdom Pseudomonadati; phylum Pseudomonadota; class Gammaproteobacteria; order Vibrionales; family Vibrionaceae; genus Aliivibrio; species Aliivibrio kagoshimensis. Next base: position 22,168 of record NZ_JAKJSQ010000005.1, on the reverse strand, counting down.
CGTTCTTCGCGCTTCTAAGAAAGATTTAGACTTAGGCGGCCACATGGCGTCTTACCAGTCAGCAGCCTCTTTTTACGAAGTCTGTTTTAACCATTTTTTCCGTGCTCCAAATGAAACTGATGGTGGCGATCTGGTTTATTATCAAGGGCATATCTCTCCTGGTATCTACTCTCGTGCTTTCGTTGAAGGTCGCTTAACAGAAGAGCAGCTAGATAACTTCCGTCAAGAAGTGGATGGTAAAGGGATTCCTTCGTACCCACACCCTAAACTGATGCCTGAATTCTGGCAGTTCCCAACCGTATCTATGGGTCTTGGCCCTATTTCCGCTATCTATCAAGCACGCTTCCTTAAGTACCTTGACGGTCGTGGTCTGAAAGAGACTTCTGCTCAACGTGTATACGCCTTCCTAGGTGACGGTGAGATGGATGAGCCAGAATCACGCGGAGCGATCTCTTTCGCTGCCCGTGAAAAACTGGACAACCTTTGTTTCCTTATTAACTGTAACCTACAGCGTCTTGATGGCCCAGTTATGGGTAACGGTAGTATCATCCAAGAGCTAGAAGGCCTATTTAAAGGTGCTGGCTGGAATGTTGTTAAAGTGATCTGGGGCAGCAACTGGGATTCACTACTGGCGAAAGACAGCACAGGTAAGCTTCTTCAGTTAATGAATGAAACTATCGATGGTGATTACCAAACATTTAAATCAAAAGATGGTGCGTATGTACGTGAGCACTTCTTTGGTAAGTATCCAGAAACCGCTGCATTAGTTGCCGATATGACGGACGATGAAATCTTTGCGCTTAAGCGTGGTGGTCATGACTCGTCGAAACTATTCGCCGCATTCAACAATGCGAAAGAGACCAGTGGTAAGCCAACCGTAATCCTAGCTAAAACCGTTAAAGGTTACGGCATGGGTGAAGCGGCAGAAGGCAAAAACATTGCACACGGTGTGAAAAAAATGGACATGACTCATGTTCAGCATCTACGTGATCGTTTAGGCCTAGAAGATCTGCTTTCTAATGAGAAGATCACTGAACTTCCTTACCTGAAATTAGAGGAAGGTTCTGCAGAGTACAAATACATGCACGCTCGTCGTGATGCGCTACACGGTTACACACCTAAGCGTCTGCCTAAGTTTACTCAAGAGTTCAAAGTGCCTGAGCTTGATGCATTTGCCCCTCTACTAGGTGAGCAAAAGCGTGATATCTCAACCACAATGGCTTACGTACGTACGCTAAATATCTTACTTAAAGATAAGAACATTGGTAAGAACATCGTTCCTATCATTTGTGATGAAGCACGTACATTTGGTATGGAAGGTCTATTCCGCCAGGTAGGTATCTACAACCCACATGGCCAAGAATATACGCCTGAAGATCGCGGTGTGGTCTCTTACTACAAAGAAGCGACGTCTGGTCAGGTACTTCAAGAAGGTATTAATGAACTCGGTTCAATGGCATCTTGGGTTGCTGCTGCGACATCTTACAGCACCAATGACTTACCAATGATCCCGTTCTACATCTACTACTCTATGTTCGGTTTCCAACGTATTGGTGACATGGCATGGCTAGCAGGTGACCAACAAGCTCGAGGTTTCCTATTGGGAGCAACGGCAGGTCGTACCACGCTAAATGGTGAAGGTCTTCAGCATGAAGATGGCCACTCACACATCATGGCCAACACAGTGCCAAACTGTATCTCTTACGACCCAACGTTTGCTTACGAACTTGCGGTAATCATGCAAGACGGTATTCGTCGCATGTACGGTGAGAGCCAAGAGAACGTGTACTACTACCTAACAGTCATGAACGAAAACTACGCGATGCCAGCGATGCCAGAAGGCGCTGAAGAAGGTATCCGTAAAGGTATTTACAAGCTTGAATCTCACGCAGGTAGTAAAGGTAAAGTTCAGCTAATGAGCTCAGGCACTATCATGAATGAAGCGCGTAAAGCAGCACAAATACTAAGTGATGACTACGGTGTTGCGTCTGATATTTACGCAGTCACTTCTTTTAATGAGCTGACTCGTGACGGTCAAGCGGTAGAGCGTGACAACATGCTACACCCTGAAGCGGAAGCGAAAGTTCCTTATATTACTCAAGTTCTAGGTAATGAGCCTGCTATTGCAGTTACAGATTACATGAAGAACTACGCTGAGCAAGTACGTGCATTCGTTCCTGCTGAGTCATACAAAGTACTGGGTACGGATGGCTTTGGTCGTTCAGATAGCCGTGAAAACCTACGTCGTCACTTCGAAGTTAACGCAGGCTACGTTGTTGTTGCTGCGCTAACCGAACTGGCTAAACGTGGTGATATTGAGAAGACTGTGGTTGCTGAAGCAATTGCAAAATTCAATATCGATACTGAAAAAACTAACCCTCAATACGCATAAGGTAGATAACAATGACAATCGAAATTAATGTACCTGACATCGGTGCAGATGAGGTTGAAGTAACTGAGATTCTTGTTAAGGTCGGTGACCGAGTTGAAGAAGAGCAGTCACTGATCACTGTTGAAGGCGACAAAGCTTCAATGGAAGTACCGGCGTCTCAAGCGGGTACCGTTAAAGAGATTAAAATCTCTGAAGGTGACTCAGTATCAACAGGCACTCTTATTATGATCTTTGACGTTGAGAGTGCTACGGCAGCTCCAGCGGTTGAAGCGGCAGCACCTGTAGCTACAGCGCCAGCAGTTGCTGAGCTGAAAGAGGTTCACGTTCCTGATATTGGTGGTGACGAAGTAGAAGTCACTGAAATCATGGTTGCAGTAGGCGATTCCATTGAAGAAGAGCAATCTCTTTTGACGGTTGAAGGCGATAAAGCATCAATGGAAGTTCCAGCGCCATTTGCTGGCACGTTAAAAGAGATTAAAGTTGCCGCAGGCGACAAAGTATCTACTGGCTCTCTAGTCATGGTTTTTGAAGTTACTGGTTCAGCTCCTGCTCAAGCAGTTGCACCTGTTGCTGCGGCGCCAGTTGCCGTCTCTGCTGAAAAAGATGTCAACGTACCTGATATTGGTGGTGACGAAGTAGAAGTGACTGAAATCATGGTCGCAGTTGGCGATACCGTTGCAGAGGAACAATCTCTGATTACGGTTGAAGGCGACAAAGCCTCTATGGAAGTACCTGCTCCATTTGCTGGCACAATCAAAGCGATCAAAATCGCAGCGGGCGATAAAGTATCAACGGGTTCTTTAATCATGACGTTTGTGGTTGAAGGTTCAGCGTCAGTTGCTGCTCCTGTCGCTCAAGCGGCACCAGCAGCACCTGTTGCGGTAGCGGCTCCTGCATCAACCGCACCTGCGGCAACCGAGTTTAAAGAGAATCATGAGTACGCGCATGCTTCACCTGTTGTTCGTCGTATTGCACGTGAGTTTGGTGTAAATCTATCGAAAGTAAAAGGGACGGGTCGTAAGAGCCGCATTTTACGAGAAGATGTTCAGAGTTACGTGAAAGAAGCCCTGAAGCGTTTAGAGTCGGGTGCTGCAGCATCAGGTTCGGGTGACGGTTCTGCACTAGGTCTTCTTCCTTGGCCGAAAATTGATTTTAGCAAGTTTGGTGATATCGAAACCAAACCACTGTCTCGCATCAAAAAGATATCTGGGGCAAACTTGCACCGTAACTGGGTTATGATTCCTCATGTAACTCAATGGGATAACGCAGATATCACGGCTCTTGAAACGTTCCGTAAAGAGCAGAACGCCATTGAAGCCAAAAAAGATAGCGGCATGAAAATCACACCTTTAGTGTTTATCATGAAAGCGGTTGCTAAGGCGTTAGAAGAGTTCCCATCATTTAACTCTTCACTGTCTGATGACGGCGCAAGCTTAATTCTGAAGAAGTACGTTAACATTGGTATCGCGGTTGATACGCCAAATGGCTTAGTGGTTCCTGTCTTTAAGGATGTGAACAAAAAAGGTATTTACGAACTTTCTGAAGAGCTAATGACTATCTCTAAGAAAGCACGTGGCGGTAAGTTAACGTCATCTGACATGCAGGGTGGCTGTTTTACTATTTCAAGTCTTGGTGGACTTGGCGGAACAGCGTTTACTCCTATTGTTAATGCACCAGAAGTTGGTATTTTAGGCGTATCTAAGTCAGAGATGAAACCAGTATGGAATGGCAAGGATTTTGAACCACGCCTAATGTTACCGTTATCACTGTCGTATGATCACCGTGTGGTTGATGGTGCAGAGGGTGCTCGCTTCATCACTTACTTGAATGGTTGTCTATCTGATATTCGCCGTTTGGTGTTATAAACGAATAGTTACGACGCTCTCAAATCAGTTTGGTTAGCGTCGTACACTTTATGGACATTACGTCTTTTTTCTACAGTTTCTATTTATAATTTTATTAATAGATTGGGAACTGTAGTCTAGCTCACAGGCTATGCCATTTTACTTTTCACTCTGTATGCAGCTCTGTAGACTGATGCCGTTTGGAAAATGTATATGACGACTTTTTAGTCTGTTAGGGATAAACGAGTTACAACGAGGTCGAAAATGAGCAAAGAAATTAAAGCGCAGGTAGTCGTACTTGGAGCAGGACCTGCGGGTTATTCTGCAGCATTCCGTTGTGCAGACTTAGGTTTGGAAACAGTATTAGTTGAGCGTTACAGTTCACTAGGCGGCGTTTGTTTAAATGTTGGCTGTATCCCGTCAAAAGCACTTCTTCACGTATCAAAAGTGATTGAAGAAGCAAAAGCAATGGCTGATCATGGTGTTGTTTTTGGTGAACCACAAACAGACATTAGCAAGATCCGTCTGTGGAAAGAGAAAGTGGTTACTCAGTTAACTGGCGGTCTTGGCGGTATGGCTAAGATGCGTAAAGTTACTGTCGTTAATGGTTTTGGTAAATTTACCGGCGCAAACACTCTTGTTGTTGAAGGTGAAGAGACGACTACTGTCAATTTCGATAACGCCATTATCGCTGCTGGTTCTCGTCCAATTAAATTGCCTTTCATTCCTCATGAAGACCCACGAATTTGGGACTCGACAGATGCATTGGAACTGAAAGAGGTTCCTGAGAAGCTGTTGGTGATGGGCGGTGGTATCATCGGTTTAGAAATGGGGACGGTTTACCACTCTCTAGGATCTAAGATTGATGTTGTCGAGATGTTTGATCAGGTGATTCCTGCAGCTGATAAAGATATCGTTCGCGTTTATACCAAGCGTATCAAAAATAAATTTAACCTGATGTTACAGACGAAAGTAACCGCAGTAGAAGCAAAAGAAGATGGCATTTATGTCACGATGGAAGGTAAAAAAGCGCCTGCTGAACCTATCCGTTATGATGCTGTTCTCGTTGCCATTGGTCGCGTGCCAAATGGTGGTCTGTTTGACGCTGAAAAAGCGGGTATTGAAGTTGATGAGCGTGGTTTCATTAATGTTGATAAGCAGATGCGTACCAATGTTCCTCACATTCACGCAATCGGTGATGTGGTAGGTCAGCCTATGCTTGCTCATAAAGGTGTGCATGAAGGCCACGTGGCTGCAGAAGTTATCTCTGGTAAGAAACACTACTTTGATCCTAAAGTTATTCCTTCAATTGCCTATACTGAGCCAGAAGTTGCTTGGGTTGGTAAAACAGAGAAAGAAGCGAAAGAAGAAGGTCTTAACTACGAGGCTGCCACTTTCCCTTGGGCTGCTTCAGGCCGAGCGATCGCTTCTGACTGTTCAGATGGTATGACTAAACTTCTGTTTGATAAAGAGACTAACCGTGTTATTGGTGGTGCGATTGTTGGTACTAACGCCGGTGAACTTCTTGGTGAAATCGGCCTAGCGATTGAGATGGGTTGTGATGCGGAAGATATCGCATTAACGATTCACGCTCACCCAACACTGCATGAGTCAGTGGGAATGGCGGCTGAAATCTACGAAGGTAGCATTACTGATTTGCCAAACGCAAAAGCAGTTAAAAAGAAAAAATAATTGTGGCTAGTGTGCGGCTGAAATAGCCCACACAGCACAAAAAAAGCCCGCTCGTTTAATACGAGCGGGCTTTTTTTTATATTTGCGCTAACTAATCTCGGTAGATGCACAACATATTAAGGAAGCAGGCACTAGTCTCTTCTAATTTTTCTTTATTTGGCTGACGATTTGCCTGAATAAAGAGAGAGTAACAGATACCATGCAGCATCTTAGCAAGATTGACTGGAGTATGATTTGGGCAAATTTCACCCTGTTCAATACCACGCTCAAACATCTCAATGATGAAGTTTTGGTTTTTCTTATGGGAGCTCAGAAACAGTGGCCAAACTTCATCTCTGGTTGATGCACTCCACTCAAACCATACTTTGATCCATGTTTTCTCTTCGAGGACATTATCAATGAGGTTTGAGTTAAGGCGTTCTAAGTTTGTTCTGACACTATCAGATTCAGAGAGTGAGTTTTGTAGGTAATGATTAAACTCATCAACGACGTGGTTAAGCACTTCGTCCACTAGGTCTTCACGAGTGGGGAAGTAGTTAAAGACGGTAGCCACTGAAACTTGTGCAATGTCAGCTATGTCAGCATGACCACCACGACCAATTCCGCGTTTAGCGAAAACTTCTGTCGCGATTTCAAGTAATTGTAACTTTCTTTTCTCTGGTGAGAGCCGCGTACGGGGTCTCCTAGATATAGTTTCCATGTTTTTTCCTGCCATCTGATTATTAATATTATATTATTTTTTGGGTGTTTTTTTGTTCTTATTATGAGTATTAACTGTACAGAATGCTTATTGATAATTCAACAAATAATTGACGCAAATGGAATCAATGTATTAAATGGCGTTAATTTTTTGACGCTTGTGAAAAACACAAAATTGGGCTCTGTATGGTAGAATAGAGTTTCTGAATTCATATCATGTAATGCGTATGTAATATGCATCTGAAGAGAGAATAAAATGAAACATACAGTCGAAGTGATGATTACTGAAAGCGAAGTTCAGCAACGAATTTCTGAGTTAGGAAAAGAGATCACGGCACACTATGATGATTCGAAAGAGCTTGTAATGGTTGGACTTTTACGCGGGTCATTTGTTTTTATGGCTGATTTGGCAAGGGTTATTGAACGACCAATGGAAGTGGATTTCATGACGGCTTCAAGTTATGGCAATACGATGGAGAGCTCTCGTGATGTCAGAATTCTGAAAGATTTGGATGATGATATTAAAGGCAAGGATGTCATTATTGTTGAAGATATCATTGATACAGGCAACACGCTGAATAAGGTTTGTGAGATATTGTCTCTGCGTGAGCCAAATTCAATTCAAATTTGTACTCTTTTAGATAAACCTTCGCGTCGAGAAATTGACGTTGATGCTAAATGGATTGGTTTTTCTATTCCAGATGAGTTTGTGGTTGGCGTTGGAATAGATTACGCACAAAAGTACCGTAATCTTCCTTATATTGGGAAAGTGGTACCTACTGGCGAATAGTGTGAATAATTGGAGTAGAGCGCTCTACTCCAATATCTGACGCTACGCCTTACTGATCAGAGAGGCCATCGAAGCTTGATATGCGATTTCAAGGGTCTCTCGACTTTGGGCTCTAACACCAAGGTCATTGAGTATTCCATCATTAATGCCGTATACCCAGCCATGAATACTGACATTCTGATCACGTGCCCAAGCGTTTTGCATCACTGTTGAATTACCGATGTTATACACCTGCTCTGCAACATTAATCTCACAGAGCTTATCAGCAAGCTCCTCTCGAGGAAGTTCACCTAACCAACTTCTGTGTTTTAGGTAGAGATCTCGAATATGAAGTAGCCAGTTATTGATCAGTCCTAAGTTGGGGTTATCAATCGCTGCGTTGATGCCACCACATCCATAATGACCACATACTATGATGTGCTTAACTTTTAATACATCAACTGCGTATTGAATTACAGAGAGGCAGTTGAGGTCGGTATGAATCACTTGATTAGCTACATTACGATGTACGAATAGCTCACCAGAATCTAAGCCTGTTAGTCGCTCTGCAGGTACTCGGCTGTCAGAACAACCAATCCAGAGGTAATCAGGGTGTTGAGCCTTGGCTAATGTAGAAAAAAAATCGGACTTTTCGCTAAGAATGCTTTTAGCCCACTTACTATTGTTCTCAAATAGTTGTTTAATGTCTGACATATTTTTCCCTTATAACTATTTGAAGTAACTATACACGTATCAGTGAAATAGCAAATCGGATTAGTTAAAAAAACGGTAGATAAACTATTACAAATTATGAACGCACTTGAAATTACTCAACTAAGAAAAACCTATGCTGGCGGAGTTGAGGCGCTGAAAGGCATATGTTTGAACGTAGAGCAGGGGGACTTCTATGCTCTACTCGGTCCCAATGGCGCGGGCAAATCGACCACGATAGGGATTATCTCCTCATTGGTTAATAAGACCTCAGGGAAAGTAAAAGTGTTTGGTTATGATATGGATAAAGATATCGTACAAGCCAAGCAGCAACTTGGCCTAGTACCGCAAGAGTTTAATTTCAATATGTTTGAGACGGTTCAACAGATTGTTATTCAACAAGCGGGTTATTACGGGGTGAATAAAACCCTGGCCAAAGAGCGTGCTGAGAAATACCTGACCTTATTGGACTTATGGGGTAAGCGTAATGACCGTGCCAGAACGCTATCGGGGGGGATGAAACGGCGTCTTATGATTGCTAGGGCGCTGATGCATGAGCCCAAACTTCTTATTCTTGATGAGCCGACTGCAGGCGTTGATATCGAACTCCGCCGCTCCATGTGGGCTTTTTTGCAAGAGATTAACGCGCAAGGCGTAACCATCATATTGACGACTCACTACCTTGAAGAGGCGGAGATGTTATGTCGAAATATCGGTATTATCAGCAAAGGTGATTTGATCGAGAATACGTCGATGAAGTCGCTATTGAGTAAATTGGATGTTGAAACCTTCATTTTTGATATTGAACCTAAAGCGGTAGAGCCTGTATTAACAGGGTGTAAAGTGCTCTCTTGCACTCAGGGAACTCTGGAAGTTGAAATTGAAAAATCAGCAGGTCTCAACAGACTGTTTGAACAGCTCTCTGAACAGGGTATTAGTGTGCTTTCAATGAGAAATAAATCAAATCGACTGGAAGAGTTATTTGTTAATTTGGTGAAAGAGCAGACCGTTGCAATTGAAGATAACTCTGCTGGAGAACAATAATGTATCAGTTGTATTGGACGGCTTTTAAAAGCTTAATATCAAAAGAGATCAATCGTTTTACCCGTATCTGGGTTCAGACCATCATTCCACCGGCCATTACCATGACCCTCTATTTTATTATTTTTGGTAATTTAATCGGCTCGAGAATTGGTCAAATGGGTGGTTTTAGCTATATGGAATATATTGTTCCTGGGCTTATCATGATGTCAGTGATCACCAACTCCTACTCAAATGTCTCCTCTTCGTTTTTTAGCGCTAAGTTGCAGAAAAATATCGAAGAGCTTTTAGTAGCACCCGTGCCAAATTACATCATTATCGCTGGTTATGTTGGTGGTGGAGTAGCAAGAGGCTTATTGGTAGGTTGTATGGTGACAGCCGTCTCTCTATTCTTTGTCGATCTGAATATTGCTCATTGGTGGGTTATCATTGTGACGGTCCTCATGACGTCGATTGTGTTTGCTCTCGGTGGGTTAATTAATGCAGTGTACGCGAATACCTTTGATGATATCAGTATTATTCCAACCTTTATTTTAACGCCGTTGACCTACTTAGGTGGGGTGTTCTATTCAATCAGTTTGTTGCCCGAGTTTTGGCAAGGTGTCTCTAAACTCAATCCAATTGTTTATATGGTTAATGCATTTAGGTATGGATTTTTAGGGGTGTCAGATGTCAATATTGCTACATCATTTTCAGTGTTGATTGTCTTTATTATTGGGCTGTATAGCGCGGCTTGGTATCTGATCTCAAAAGGTATTGGCTTAAGAAGTTAAATAGCTTGAGGCATCGATGGATAGAGAGCTTGGTATTGATTATACCAAGCTCTTTTTTTATTGCTTATTCAGCGGGCTCTTCAGTTGCGGAGGCTAATTCAAGTTCGTGATTATCAATGAGTCTTGCTTTGCCTAAGTTGGCGGACATTAAAATGACGGCTTTCTGTGTCTCTTCGTTGATAGCCTGCAGAGTGATGGCGTCTCTAATGTAGATCTCATCAGGTTGAAGATCGGCCGCTCTTAACTGGTCACTGGCATCCTCAATCAGTGAGTCAAAATCATCCTTTCCGCTACGGATTTGACTGCCAATCCAGCGCATCGTTCTTGCAAGTACTGGTGCACGTTGACGTTCATTAAGGGTTAGGTAACCATTACGAGAGCTCATGGCTAAACCATCCATCTCTCTTACGGTGGCCACACCGATAATGCGAATATCCATCGCCATATCGATGACCATTTGGCGTATCATCGCCAACTGCTGAAAGTCTTTTTTACCAAAGAAAGCGATATCTGGCTGAACGATATTAAACAGTTTCGTCACAACGGTAGCAACGCCTCGAAAATGACCTGGTCGCAATGCCCCTTCAAGAATATGAGAGAGCGTGGGAACTTCAACAAATGTTTGTTGTTCAAGCCCTTCTGGGTACATGATTTCAGGAGTAGGAGTAAAGACCGCGTGCACACCTTCAGCATCTAACTTCGCGAGATCGTCTTCTAACGTGATTGGGTAAGCGGCAAGATCCGTCTCTTTATCAAATTGCATTGGGTTAACAAAAATACTCACCACTACAATATCGGCGTTTTCTCGTGCTTTACGGACTAACGTTAAATGACCTTCGTGTAAATTGCCCATGGTAGGAACAAAACCAATGGTTTTGCCCTCTTTTTTCCACTGCGTTATTTGCTCACGAAGCGCTTTAATTTCAGGAAAAATGTGCATTTAGCTCTCCTTAAGCAAAGGTGTGTTCTGAGCTTGGAAATATGCCTTGCTCTACATCGTTAATATATTGAGATACCGCTGAGCGAATATCGCCAGTTTCTGCTAGGAAGTTTTTAGAGAAACGAGGCATGTAATTAGCAGAAATACCGAGCATATCGTGCATCACCAAGATTTGACCATCGGTAACATTACCAGCACCAATACCGATAACGGGTACTTGTAGCGCTTTAGTGATTCGTTCGGCTAGTGACGCGGGAACACACTCAAGTAAAATGATCTGCGCTCCTGCATTTTGCAGTGTTAATGCATCTCGAACCATCTGCTCTGCTTGATCTTGATCGCGCCCTTGAATTTTATACCCGCCGATAATATTGACCGACTGTGGTGTTAAACCTAAGTGTGCGCAGACAGGAACAGCACGCTCTGTCAGTTTGGTGATGATTTCTGCTACCCATTCACCGCCTTCAATTTTTACCATGTTGGCGCCAGCTTGCATCAGTTTTGCAGCGTTCTCACAGGCTTGCTCAGGCGTTGCGTAGCTCATGAATGGCATATCAGCCATCAAAAGGCTGTTAGGGCTACCAGCGCGCACACAGCGAGTGTGGTAAGCAATATCATCTGTTGTTACAGGCAGTGTGTCTGGTTTACCTTGCAGAACCATTCCTAGTGAGTCACCCACTAAAATAACGGGCATCTCTTGCTGTTCAAACAGCTGAGCAAAACTTGCATCATAAGCGGTTATAGAAGCGAATTTTTTGCCGTCTTGCTTCCATGATAATAAATCGCTAATCGTGATCTTTTTCATTGTTGTCCCTTAACCTGTGCTAACTCAAATCGATCAGAAAAACTGAACGTTATGGATTCCAAATAGTGAGCCCATTCTTATCAATCTTGGTGAGTAAGGCGGTAAGCTCAATCCCATCTGGGAGTGTTAAATTAGGTGCTACTTCTGCTAATGGATAGAGTACAAACTCGCGACATTTCATACCATAATGGGGGATTGTGAGTCTATCGTTATTTATGATTTCATTAGCATAAAGTAAAATATCTAAATCAAGTGTTCTCGGTCCCCAACGCTCATCTTTTCTCACTCTTCCATGCTCAAGTTCAATACGCTGAGTCTGGTCAAGAAGTTGTAGCGGCAGCAGTTCGGTCTCTATGGCAACAACCGCATTGATATAATCGGGTTGATCCTGTGGGCCCATCGGAGCGCTACTATAGAGTGACGACTGGGATAAAACCGATGTTGTTGGTAGTGCATTTAACGCATTGATGGCAGCATTAACTTGAGCAATTGAATCGCCCAAGTTACTGCCTAACGCAATGTAAACGGTGTTCATGATGACCGATTACTTGGTTTTTTGTTACGAAAGTTAGGTTTTCGGCGTTTGTAGTTTGAACGACCGCCACCGAGTGCCGATACCATTTTTTGCTTTTCAGGCGTGTCGACTTGTTGAAATTCGTTCCACCACAGAGCCAGCTCTTTTGTCTGACCAAGCTCTAATTTCCCACGCATCTCTAAGAAATCAAAGCCAGCTCTGAACTTCTGTTGCTCGAACAGTGCAAAAGCACGCTTGCCATTACGACGAGGCAAACGTAGCTGTAACTGCCAGATATCTCTTATCGTCGCGGTAAAACGACGTGGAATAGCGAGATGTTTAACCTGGGTGTCCAAGGTGCGATTGCCCGCTTCCATCATGGCGTCGTAGTAGTTTAGGTTGAGCTCTTTCATTAGCTCGTCCGCTTTACTCGTCAGCGGATACCATAAGATGGCTGCAAACATAAAGGCAGGGTTAACACGTTTTCCACTGTTAATTCTACGATCGGTGGATTGCAACACCAGCTCAAGCATTTTTTCTGTCATGCTGCTGTTATCTTCCGTAAATTGTGCACTTACGAGAGGGAATAGCTGCTGAAATAGGTTGTACTTGCGTAGAAGCTGGTAAGTAGCAATACCGTCACCAGATTGAAGCAGTTTTAATGACTCTTCAAACAGTCTCGCTGCAGGAATGTCTTGTAGCAGTGTCGACAACTCTAAAATTGGATCTGCCGTTGAGTCACTGATAGTCATATCCAGTTTTGCTGCAAAACGAACTGCTCTGAGCATACGAACCGGATCTTCGCGATAACGAGTTTCAGGATCACCAATAAGACGGATTACCCCGTCGTTAAGGTCTTGAACACCATTTGCATAGTCGTGTATCGAGTAGTCAGCAACGTTGTAATACATCGCATTAACGGTAAAGTCACGACGTTGTGCATCTTCATCAACGCTGCCATACACATTATCACGCAGTAACATCCCCTCTTTAGATTGAGCAGAGACATTCTTCGTACTTGGAGCTTCTTCAGCGTGGTGTCCGCGGAAAGTGGCTACCTCGATAACGTCGCGGCCAAATAGAATGTGGGCAAGACGGAATCGGCGACCAATTAAGCGGCAGTTTCGAAACAGTTTACGGATCTGCTCAGGGGTCGCATTGGTCGCAACATCAAAATCTTTTGGCTCTTTTCCTAGCAGGATATCTCTAACTCCACCGCCAACAAGAAAGGCGTCGTAGCCTGAATTATGAAGGCGATAAAGTACCTTCAATGCATTATCACTGATTTGCGTACGTGAAACGGAATGTTCCCCGCGTGTAATAACTTTCAACTTTATCTCTTCAGTAGAGCAAGTATCACTGCTGTTATTGAGTAGCTTACGGCAAAAGTTGGCGACTTGATTAAAAATATCCCACCCCAAATGTTAGAAAAACTTGATAATACTAACCTGATTAATTGCATCAAAATGCCCCAAATTAATCGCGTTAGTATCAATTAGGCGCACATAATAGCCTAGCTGAGCGCATTTTAGAATGGTAGTGTGATTTTGCTTTCATTTGGCAGTGTACTAATCCGCCAGTTCTCAACGCCCCATTGCAAAATTTGCTCTAAATCCAAATGCTTAAGTGAATTGTCGACGGGCATGCCTAAAAAAGAAAATACTTGCAATAGAGTCTGCCTTTTGTCTCGCATATCAATGGCAGGAGCGTGATTCTGTTTAGAGAGCTTGTTGTTGCTGTCATCGACCGCTAACGGTAGATGTAGATAACGGATCTCTGCAAAACCGAGTTGATGATATAAGCTGATCTGCCGGCCCGTAGGTTCAATCAGGTCCGCTCCCCTGACAACTTCTGTGATCCCCTGTTCAATATCATCGATAACGACCGCGAGATTGTATGCAAACAGTCCATCGCTGCGTTTAATAATAAAGTCTTCATGGGCTAGGGGAGGGTTAATAAGAATTGTCCCCTGTTTTAAATCAGAAAATGATTCAACGGGATGGTTCATTTTTAGTCGTACGGCTCGATGATTATCGGTAAGCGCTAAATCCCTGCAGGTTCCTTGATAGAAGCCACCAGATTGTTTGATCGTTTTTCGGGTACATTGACAAAAATAGGCGATGCCCTGTTGTAGCCATGTATCGATTTGATGTTGATAGGCATGATGTCGTTGACTTTGATACATCACATTATCATCCCAAAACAGATGAAATGCTTCTAAGGTACGCAAGATGTTATCTGCGGCACCTACCACTTCTCTTGGAGGGTCAAGATCTTCCATCCGTACTAACCACTTTCCGCTATTGGATTTGGCTTGTAAGTAGCTACCCACAGCGGCTACTAAAGAGCCAAAGTGTAAAGGGCCAGAAGGTGAGGGGGCAAAACGACCAATATAGTTCTTTTTCATCGCGCTTTTCAGTTGGTTAGAATGCAAAAAAGGGAGGCTAAGCTCCCTTTTTTGTTTACTGGCTAACAGAGCTTAACCAGCCATTTGTCGCTCTTTTAACTCAGCAAGGGTTTTACAGTCAATGCAGAGATCAGCAGTAGGACGAGCTTCCAGTCTACGTACTCCAATTTCTACACCACAAGAGTCACAAAATCCAAACTCCTCATCGTCAATTTTTTGCAGCGTTTTTTCAATTTTCTTGATTAAACGGCGTTCACGATCTCGATTTCGAAGCTCAAGGCTGAACTCCTCTTCTTGAGCGGCACGATCCACTGGATCTGGGAAGTTAGCAGCTTCATCTTTCATATGGTTCACTGTACGTTCGACTTCTTCACGAAGTTGGTTACGCCAAGAATCCAAAATTTTAGTAAAGTGAGCTACTTGCTCATCTCCCATGTACTCTTCACCAGCTTTTTCCTGGTAAGGGTCGACTCCGGCAATTGCTAGAATGCCTAGCGTCTTTTTCATGTTGCTCTCTGGCATGCTGCATCTCCTAAAAACGTATTTGACCTGTCTAGCGTCAAATTGAGGGCGGTATCTATATCAGAAAGAAAAGCGTGAAGCAAATATTGAGTATAATCTTAATTTCACCAATGTGAAGAAAACTACACTTTTTCAAATTATGTGATGAAAGGAAGCTTTGTTTTTATTTTCATCTCATTAGGTGAAAAATCTGCTTTATAGCAGAGTACTTCAACGCCTTTTTTTCGAGCCTCATTAAGTAATAAATGGTAGCTGGGGTCTATATGGTGTGCCGAAGAGACTTTTTCAATGCCTGAATGAAGAACAGCAAAAAAAAGTATGCTTCTGCTCCCATTTTCTGCCGCTTCTGCCAATTCACGAAGGTGTTTTTGACCTCTTATGGTCACGGCATCTGGGAAGTAGCCTTGTCCTTCATTTTGTTCTTGTTCATCTTGTGATAATAAAGTGGCGCTTTTGACTTCAATGTAACAGTCAGTTTTGTCCTCATCTTGCAATAAGATATCTATACGACTATTTTCACTGCCGTATTTTACTTCTGTTTTTAAGCTTGAGTAACCTTGTAGCTCTTTGATGGTTCCTGATTGAATGGCTTCAACAACCAATTGGTTTGCTCTGATGGTATTAACGCATATTGTATGTTGCTGTTTGGTGACGCTTAACTCCCAACTGTTCGGGTATTTGCGCTTTGCATTGCTTGATGTTGAATAATAGACCCTGTTGCCCGGTTCTGCACACCCAGTCATTGAGCCGGTGTTTGCGCAATGAATGGTTCTTTGTGTCCCATCATCCAGGAGAATGTCAGCTAAAAAGCGTTTGTATCGTTTAATTAACACTCCAGATTCCAATACGGGCTCAAATTTCATCTCGCACTACCCCTGTTTTTATATACAATAGTCGTAATGATGATGCCATAAGGTTGAACAGTTGTCACAGTTACCTATTGATGAAGTGATCCCTTCACTGCTTACCGCTCTACAAAAGAGCCGACAGATAATTTTATCAGCACCTCCAGGTGCCGGTAAATCAACACGGCTGCCACTAGCATTACTGAAAAGTGGTGCAATCCGTGGGAAAATTATTATGTTAGAGCCACGTCGCTTAGCTGCTAGAAATATCGCACGTTACCTAGCTCAACAGCTGGGTGAACCGGTTGGACAGACTGTTGGTTTTCGTATGCGAGGCGAGAATAAAACCAGCCAGCACACTCGATTAGAGATAGTGACAGAGGGAGTAATGACTCGTCTGTTACAGGCGGATCCTGAATTATCGGAAGTGGGGCTGCTGATCTTTGATGAATTTCATGAGCGTAGTATGCATGCCGATACGGCACTGGCATTCAGTTTAGATATACAACAAGCGCTGCGTGATGATCTCTCGATTATTGTGATGTCAGCGACCCTTGAGGTGGGTGCACTGTCAAGCATGCTGCCTGAAGCGACCTATTTGGAATCTCAAGGACGCTGCTTTTCGGTAGAGCATCGATATGTGTCAACAGCGAGTAATGAGCGTCTGGCCGTTTCGGTGATTAAGCAAGTACGCTTACTGCTGGCTCAGGAGCAGGGGTCGATATTGGTTTTTCTGCCGGGTGTGGCTGAGATTAAACACGTGGTGTCTGGTTTATCGGATTTAGCTTCTGATATCGATATCTCGCCTCTATATGGCCAACTGGATCAAAAAATGCAGCAGCGGGCGATCCTTCCAGTGAAAAAGGGAGGTCGAAAAGTCGTTTTAGCCACCAATATTGCAGAGACCAGTTTGACGATTGAAGGGATCCGCATCGTCGTTGATTGCGGGCTTGAACGTGCAGCACACTTTGATCTTAATACCGGTATAACCAAACTGGAAACGCAAAAAATAGCGCAATCTTCAGCAGTACAACGAGCAGGAAGAGCTGGGCGTTTAGAGCCAGGTATCTGCATCCGTCTGTATAGCCAAGAGAGCTTTGGTCGAATGGTTAAGTCGCCACAACCCGATATTCTTAAAAGCGACCTCAGTAGTTTTATATTGGAGTTAGCTCAATGGGGAGTGAAAGAGGTCAATGAACTGTCACTGCTTGATATTCCGACACCAGCGTCAATCAACCAAGCACGCGAACTTCTGTCCAGACTCGGTCTATTGGATAAAGAGCAACGACTAACGGCAATGGGCAGAGAGGCTCAACGCTTAGGCTGTGAACCTCGCTACTGCTCTATATTACTGAATGCTCGTCAATGGGGAGAGTCGGCTTTACAAACCGCGCTGCACTTGATTCCTCTTCTAGAGGAGCCATATCGAGGAGAGAAGAGTATTGATCTTCTTGATCATGTTAACTGGTCGCTATCCTCGACACTCCGTGGGGATCATAAACAACAGCAACGAACGCTGCGTCGTCACTACTTTGCCTCAAAAATGAAGGTCTCACTTGATCCTGGGCAGATTGATCGTGATTGGTTAGGTGTACTACTTGCAATGGGTTTTCCGGATCGAATTGCACTGTCTAAAGGGGAGCATGGCTTCTTCCAGCTTGCTAACGGTCATGGGGCGGTGATCGCTGATGATCAGTCGTTAGCTAACAGCAACGCAATAGTGGCTATCGACTTGCTAAAATCATCAGGCAGTCGTAGCCGTATTTTTTTAGCTCACCACTGTTCAATATCCGAACTACAACAGAAGTTGCCTCAGCTCTTCTCTGAAGTGAAGTGGATTGACTGGGATGAGAGGCGTAACACTGTTGTGGCTGAGTTGCGCTTGATGCTGGGTAGCATAGTGATAAATACCAAACCACTGACTGAATCAGACAGCAGTGCAATAAATCACGCAATGCTAACAATGATTCGTCGTAAAGGGTTAAGCTCATTAAATTGGAGTAAAAGTTGTCACGCCTTGTTATCTAGAGTTCGATGCGCTCAATTATGGTTGAATGAACATGACTGGCCGCGAATGGATGACGACGCTTTGCTTGATGAGCTGGAGTTGTGGTTACTGCCCTATATGCTGAATATCAAAAACATCAAGGGGCTGAACGCCATCAATTTGCTGGATGCATTAAAAACGCGAATTGGTTGGGAGCGAATGAAAATTGTCGAA
The DNA here is from genome assembly GCF_050337105.1 of Aliivibrio kagoshimensis. NCBI lineage: Bacteria > Pseudomonadati > Pseudomonadota > Gammaproteobacteria > Vibrionales > Vibrionaceae > Aliivibrio > Aliivibrio kagoshimensis. The sequence goes on along the minus strand of NZ_JAKJSQ010000005.1, from coordinate 3,993 downwards.
CAGCAGTTACCGACCCAGTTTTTATTGCCCACAGGTAACCACACGCCAATTACTTATCAAGAGGGAGTATCTCCTGTGATATCGGTGCGAATGCAGGAGATGTTTGGTGAACAGAGCTCACCAACAGTTGCTAACCAGCGAATAAAAGTGACTTGTGAACTGCTCTCTCCAGCGAGAAGGCCGTTACAAATCACTCAAGATCTCTCCGGGTTTTGGGTAGGATCTTACAAAGAGGTGCAAAAAGAGATGAAGGGACGATACCCGAAGCATGTTTGGCCTGACGATCCTGCCAATCATAAAGCGACTAATAAGACAAAACGACACTTGAACTCATAGATAAATAAAATGGAATAAATACACACCATGGCAGAAAAGAAAGTGCCCACTAAGCGAAAAACAGCCAATAAAAGTGATGGACGATCTATGAAAGGTAGAAAACGAAAAAATAGCAAACAGAAAAAACCAAGCCGAGGAGTAGGTCGTTGGTTACTCTCTTTTTCACTGAAACTGAGCCTGGTGCTGGTGGCTGTGTTAGTGATCTCTGGTATCTATTTAGATAGAGTGATTAAAAACCGTTTTGAAGGGCAACTGTTTGAGTTGCCAACTGTCGTTTATGGTCGAGTATTAACCCTTTCACCGGGACAAAATGTCAGTATTGCAACGGTCCGTAAAGAGCTGGACTTGCTGCAATACCACAAAGTAAAAAGACCGCAACGTCCGGGAGAGTACTCCTCATCCTCCACACGTATTGAGCTGATCCGCCGTGCTTTTGAGTTTAATGATGGGCCTGAGCCCGATCGTCATGTCATGATTACCTTTAAGAAAGGGAACATTCAAAGCATAGAAAAAATCGCAACTAAACAGAAGCTTGGCTTTTTCAGAATTGAACCCAAGCTGTTAGGGATGCTAGATTCAAACGCTGACCAACAGCGCCTGTTTTTGCATAGAGAGCAGTTCCCAGAAGTCATGGTTGATGCTCTGCTGACCACTGAAGATCGTGATTTTTATCAACATGATGGCGTGTCACCTATTGCGATCGCGAGAGCATTAGTGGTGAATTTAAAAGCGGGTAGAACGGTACAAGGAGGAAGTACATTAACTCAGCAGTTGGCGAAGAACTTATTTTTGTCTCGGGAGAGAACGCTATGGCGCAAAGTGCGAGAAGCGTATATTGCCTTAATTTTAGATTATCGATACAGCAAAGATAGAATTTTAGAAGCGTATCTTAATGAGGTCTACCTAGGGCAGACAGAGGGGGAAGCAATTCATGGGTTTGGACTGGCAGCCAGAGTCTACTTTGCTCGTCCGCTGCAAGAGCTGAGAGTCGATCAGCTCGCTATGTTAGTGGCGATGGTTAAAGGCCCTTCCTACTATAATCCAATGCGATACCCAGAGCGGGTGAAAACTCGACGAGATCTCGTGCTTAGAGTCATGATGCAAGAGGGATTGTTAACGGCTTATCAGTATGAAACCGCCGCTTCTCGTCGTTTAGATGTACAGAAAAAAGCGGTGGTCGCGTCGCGTCAACCTGCTTATTTTCAGCAGATCAAAAGAGAACTGGCGCAATACGTTGGGGATAAATATCAATCCACCACCGGTTTACGTCTATTTACGACTCTTGATCCTTTGTCACAGCAGCAAGCTGAGCGTGCCGTTGCTAACACCATACCATCATTAGAGAAAGTCTCCGGTAAGGGCTTAGAGACCGCGGTGGTTATTGCAGATCGACAAAGTGGCGAGATTCGCGCCATGATTGGTGGAAGTCGTACCGGTTATGATGGTTTCAATAGAGCGCTAAACGCCAGCAGGCCTATAGGCTCTTTGGTGAAGCCTGCCGTTTACATGACTGCACTAAGACAACCTAATAAGTATAACTTAGCCAGTACCCTTGAAGATAAAGCCATTACATTAACCAGTGAAAAAGGGGATAGTTGGACACCTAGGAATTTTGATCGCAAGTTTACAGGCGAGGTTCCACTCTATTATGCGTTTTCTCGTTCAATGAATGTGCCAACGGTTAACTTGGGCTTACAGCTTGGTATTAACAATGTCATTGATACATTAGACGATCTTGGTGTGGATCGGGATGAAGTTCCTGCAGTGCCTTCTATTGTGCTTGGTTCATTTACCCTTTCACCCTACCAGGTGACTCAAATGTATCAAACTATTGGTAACTCAGGCCGTAAGGCTGAGTTGACCGCCTTACGCTCCGTGGTTGATTTAGACGGTAATCTCCTTTATGAAAACTGGCCTAAAGCGAAGCAAGCCGTACCACAGCAAGCGGCATGGCTGACCATGTATGGTATGAAGCGAGTCGTCAGTGAAGGTACCGCTCGTTATCTGCAGAGTAAGTACAGCTGGGCAGGTTTGGCGGGTAAGACGGGAACCAGTAATGACTCTCGTGATAGCTGGTATGCGGGCATTGATGGACGTGAAGTGGTGGTTACTTGGGTAGGCCGTGATGATAACAAACCCACTAAGCTTACGGGCTCCAGTGGCGCATTAAGAGTATATGCGAACTACCTCGCCTTTAGAGAGCCTGAAAAGTTAGCACTTACTTGGCCTAAACAGGTGACGGTTGCCCACTATGACGAAGACACAAACCACACATTAGAGTTTGATTGTCGTGGTGGCGTTAAGTTACCTGTATGGGATAAAGAGGGTAAGGTCAAAGCGGAGTGCTCAAAGAAGAGCAGTAACTGGCTAAGCGATCTGTTTGGCTAATGTACTTATTCGGATGTAACAATAAGCTCGGTTCTGAACCGGGCTTTTTTTATCTCTGTAGAAAGGAGAAGCTGTTGTAAATTGGAAGCATAAAAAAAGCCTCGTCAAATGACGAGGCTTTTAAATGTGGCTCCCTTTGCTGGACTTGAACCAGCGACATACGGATTAACAGTCCGGCGTTCTACCAACTGAACTAAAAGGGAACAGGTATTACTTTCGATTTTAATTAAAGAAAAATGGTGCCGACTACCGGAGTCGAACTGGTGACCTACTGATTACAAGTCAGTTGCTCTACCTACTGAGCTAAGTCGGCACGTTATTCTTTATTCACTGCCGTTTAAACAACAGTTACTTAATGTGGCTCCCTTTGCTGGACTTGAACCAGCGACATACGGATTAACAGTCCGGCGTTCTACCAACTGAACTAAAAGGGAACAGGTATTACTTTTGATTTTTCAATCAAAGAAAATGGTGCCGACTACCGGAGTCGAACTGGTGACCTACTGATTACAAGTCAGTTGCTCTACCTACTGAGCTAAGTCGGCACACTTTATTCTTTTTGCATTCAAGTTTACTGTTAATAAACTTAGACACCAAACTGTGGTGCCCGGAGGCGGAATCGAACCACCGACACGAGGATTTTCAATCCTCTGCTCTACCGACTGAGCTATCCGGGCAAGGCGTGTATTAAACGGTTTTTCTTCGTTAAGGTCAATAAAAAAAATCAAAAAAAAGCGCGCTTGCCGATTTTGTGTTCAATCTGTTTAAAATAGCATTATTTTGGCGTAAATTTGGTCACATAATCGCTTATCTATACTTGGAATGATGATCCTTAAATGCGAGTACGTATAGTGTGAAGTTATTTGATAGGCAAAAAAAAACCTCGTCCTAGGACGAGGTTTCAAAAGTGGCTCCCTTTGCTGGACTTGAACCAGCGACATACGGATTAACAGTCCGGCGTTCTACCAACTGAACTAAAAGGGAACAGATTTTTGATTAGACACTGAAGTCTAAAATATGGTGCCTCGAGGCGGAATCGAACCACCGACACGAGGATTTTCAATCCTCTGCTCTACCGACTGAGCTATCGAGGCAGAAAGTAAAAATGGTTAAATCTCTACTCTGCTTAATAAATGGTGCCGACTACCGGAGTCGAACTGGTGACCTACTGATTACAAGTCAGTTGCTCTACCTACTGAGCTAAGTCGGCACACTTTATTCTTTTTGCATTCAAGTTTACTGTTAATAAACTTAGACACCAAATTGTGG